>JAVVFN010000064.1:0-7786 GCA_032250645.1 Methanomicrobiaceae archaeon
ATCCTCCACCTACCGCTCCTTCTGTTTTGGGCGGAATGTCCTCGAGGGACAGCGTTCACTCTCGCGGTTCGCGAATGTGGTGCCGTTTATCGTGCACTCGCCCTCGGTCTCTGTTCGCGGGGTGTAATAGAAACAGTCGCTGCAGACGGGCATATGTTGAAATTTGCGGACAAAGATCAAATATTTTCTCCCGACAGCAGGATTCAAGAAAAGATATTGATCATTTATTTATATTATTGAATTTTATAGGCGATCGATGAATCCACTACCCTCTCCCGGCGTGTACTGCCCGTTGTGCAGGGGGGTATCACGGGTCTCCATACGATTGCTCAACGGCGACGAGGGCCTCTATTGCTCTTCCTGCAAGTACATCGAGGTGGTGGGGAGGGGTCCGGGTTATCCCGGCATCTACCAGTGAACCTTATTCATCCTTCTTCCTCAAGGAGGGCCTGGATCTTTCCGGTGATTTCCGTACTCCCTTGGTCAAGCGGCCGCACCGTGATCTCCGCTGCATCCCCCACACCAATACCCAATTCGGCCGCCCGGGCGATCTGTTCCAGCGAGAAGATCCCCCCTTCCGTCACCTCCGGAGTAGAACCAAAGATCCTGAGCACCGCGATTCCCACCGCATCCACGGCAACCCGGTCTGTCCCGGTGATGATGATGCCCGGGTGGATGAGCGAGCCGGCTTCCGGTCCCCCGGATGCAAAGGCGTCGGTCGCGTCCAGCACGATAAGATCGACCGGGTAATACCGGTTAATCTCGGCAATCATACGCCGCTGGTCCGGGGAGGAGTGGAGCTCCTGCATATAATCGTGGGAGGAGCCGGGGACCCGTTTTGCCACCAGGCCCACTGAATTTTTGAGCGACATTGTGAAGTCGCCGCCGAACCTGTGCGTCTTCAAGCAACAGGTCTGGACAACCCTCTCAGATTCCTGTGCAATCCTCGCGATGAAGAAACCCCTGCTCCACGAGAGGTCGTCATCCTCGCTATGGATCCAGCCATCACTCTCCATCTCGTCCAGGACCAGCAGAGATGCGCCGTACTCCTCCGCTGTGGTGAACACCCCGCAACGCTCCAGCACACGGCGTGTAGCTCCCATACCGCTCCGCTCGGCAAGGGTGACATTTGCTGCGCCTGCCTCCTGCAGCCACCTAAAAAGAGACCGGACCGTCTCGATATGGGTGCGTGCAGGGAACGGATCGGCGCTGTTGAAATTTGCTTTGAGAAGGACGCGTGCGCCGCGATAGGGTGAGGGATCGTGTGCTCCGAGGCTCTCGCGTATCCCCCTTTTGCGGTCCTCTGCACTCACCACGGTGACCGTGGTCTTACCAGTTCCCATGCCGCGGAGTAATCCCTCAAATATGATAAACCCTTCAACCGGTGCCAAAGGCATTTAGGTTGATGGAGATGATAGTAAAAAAAGATATGAACGAATGCACGAGCGTGCAGGAGATGATGCGCCTGATGGCATCCAAGATCCGGTCGATCGCAGATGATCTCTCCGACGAGGAGGTGCAGCAGCTCCTGAAGGAGATACTCAATGCCCGGCGGATTTATGTGATCGGTGCAGGGCGATCAGGTCTTGTGGCCAAGGCATTCGCCATGCGTCTGATGCACCTGGGTCTCCCGTCCTACGTGGTGGGGGAGACCATCACCCCGGCCATGGGGCCGGGAGACATGATGGTCGCATTCTCAGGTTCGGGCGAGACCAAGACGGTGGCAGAGCTCGCGGAGACAGCCGAGGAGCTCGGCGGGAAGGTCTGCCTGGTCACCTCGAAAAAAGATTCGAGGATCGGCCAGATCGCAGACTGCGTGGTGGTCATCGAGAGTTTCCGGGACACGGTCAGGGACGAGTCGTCGGAGTTTGAGATCAGGCAGATGACCGGTGAGCACAAGTCCTTCGCACCGCTGGGAACACTCTTCGAGACGGCGGCGATGATCTTTGCAGATGCCATCATATCTGCCCTGATGGAGATTACGCACTGTGAAATCGAGGATCTCCGCGACAGGCACGCGAATATAGAGTAAATTTCAGGAGATGAGGTGAAAATGACAGGACATCGGTATGCAGCAAGGGTCCGCGAGATACCGGAATCAGGTATCCGGAAGCTCTTTGATGCAGGAGGGCCGGACGCCGTAAATCTCGGCCTTGGACAGCCCGATTTTGATACCCCCGACCATATCAAGGAGGCGGCGATCGCAGCTGTCCGTGAAGGCAGGACAGGGTATACCCCGAATGCAGGCATCATAGAGTTGAGAAGTGCGATTGCCGAGAAACTCAAAAGGGAGAACGGCCTTTCCGCCCGGCCGGAGAATATCCTGGTGACGGCCGGGGGGTCGGAGGCGCTGCACCTGGCCATGCAGAGTCTGGTGGAGCCTGGAGACCGGGTGCTGGTGCCTGACCCCGGTTTTGTCTCCTATGCCCCGCTTGCCAGTATTGCAGGGGGGCGCCCGGTGGGGTTGGGGTGCGATGATACCATGCACCTCGATCTGGAAGAGGCCAAGGAGAAGATGGACGGCGCCCGGTTGATGGTCCTCAACTCACCTTCAAACCCCACGGGCATGGTGGAGAACCGGGAGACCATCCGTGCACTGGTAGAGTCGGCGAACGATGCGGGTGTGGTGGTGCTCAGCGACGAGGTCTACGAACACCTCATCTATGAGGGGGAACACCACAGCGCAGCTCTCTTCGGGGACGACGTGATCACCGTCAATGCGGCCAGCAAGACCTATGCGATGACCGGATGGCGGATCGGCTACCTGGCGGCCCCGGAGGACTATATCCACCAGTTCATCAAGATCCACCAGTACTGCCAGGCATGTGCCACGTCCATCGCCCAGTACGCTGCGGTTGCCGCCTACAACGGGGACCTCTCGGCCGTGGGAGAGATGCGGAAGGTCTACCAGCGCCGGCGGGACCTCCTGTATGAGGGGCTGACCGGTCTCGGGTACGAGTTCCCGCGTCCCGAGGGTGCATTCTACATGTTCCCCCCGATCGGCCGGTCCCGCATCGAGGAGGCGGCCAGGCGCGGAGTCATCATGGTCCCTGGCGGGGCGTTCGGCAGGAATACCCCCGACCATGCAAGGATGTGCTACGCGACGTCGGATGAAAACCTGCAGCGGGCGCTGGAACGTCTCGCGGAGATCGGTTGAGGGGGAATCGGTATGGTAAAAGCACTCCTGAAAAAGCTCTCCGACGCGCACGGTCTGTCCGGTTTTGAGGGAAATATCCGGGATATTATCCGCGATGAACTTGCAGGGCACGTGGATGAATTCCGCCAGGATTCGATGGGTAACCTTGCGGCAATCAAGCATGGCGACGGGTTTTCCATCATGATCGCCTCCCACATGGACGAGATCGGGCTGATGGTCCAGTACATCGACGAGAAGGGATTCTTACGGTTCGTCTCCATCGGGGGCTGGTACGCTCCGGCTCTCTATACCCAGCGCGTGATCCTTCATGGCAAGAAGGGAGCGGTGTACGGGGTCATCGGCGCAAAGCCTCCCCACATGATGGAAGCAGAGGAACGGAAGAAGGAGATCAAGATCGAGAACCTCTTCATTGACGTGGGCGCCAGGGACCAAGAGCAGGTCAGGGAGATGGGTATCGAGATCGGGACGCCGATCACCATCGACCGCGAGCTGGTGGAACTTGGCGGCAACCGGGTGACCGGGAAGGCGCTCGACAACCGTGTGGGGACCGCACTCCTCATAAAGGCCCTCCAGAAGACCGAGTCGCCGCACACCATCTACGGCGTCTTTACAGTCCAGGAAGAACTCGGTCTCAAGGGGGCGAAGGTGAGCGCCTTCTCTCTGGAACCTGATTGTGCCATTGCCACCGATGTCACCATCCCCGGGGACCATCCGGGGGTCGAGAAGAAGGAAGCTTCGGTGGAGATGGGAAAAGGGCCAGTCATCGTGCTGGTGAGTGCAAGCGGACGTGGCCTGATGGCCAACCGGAAGATGGCTGAGTGGCTCAGGTCCACTGCCGAAGCACTTGATATCCCGTATCAGGTGGAGGTGGGTACGGCAGGGAATACTGACGCCACCATCATCCACCTTGTGAGGGGCGGGATCCCCAGCGTCCCGCTCTCGGTCGCGTCCCGGTACATCCACTCACCCGTGGAGGTGGTGGATATCGGTGATATCGAGGCCGGAGTCCGGCTACTGGTGGAGACGTTGAAGGGGACCCCTGGGTTCTAGAGAGGAATAGGGGGCAGGGAAGAATGAAGGACCCAGCGGCGGTGAAGGACCGGTATGTGCAGGCCCGACAGCGTATCCGGGCGCTTGGCGAACAGAGCCCCGAGCGGATGGACGGCTTTCACACCATGCTGATGGCGATCGAGAAGGAGGGAGCACTCGAAAGGAAGCAGAAAGAGCTTATCGCCGTTGCACTGGCCGTCTCCCGCCATTCGGAATGGTGCCTCGCATACCACACGAAGCAGGCCATCCTGGCCGGCGCAACTGATGAAGAGATCGTGGAGGCGGCCTGGATGGCGGTCCTTCTCGGCGGCGGGCCTGCACTTATGCAGGCAGCCTCGGTCCTCGATATCCTCCAGGAGATCCGGGGGAGTTAGGGGAGATGTTGACCGGGAGGGGACTCGCTGCCCCTCCCGGACTCTCCCCCGCGGCAGGATAGACGTCTTAAGCGGAATCAGGTAGTCAATTGCAGGGATCTGCCTCAGGGAAAGTGTCCTGCCCCGGGGCCGGGGCAAAGCCCCCGTCAGAGGTGCAACAATTAATTACTGGTACGTCTAGACTCCCGCATGCGAAAGTTGCTCATAACCGTGGCAATCATCATCGGGATTGTCGTGGTCGGTGCAATCCTCGAGGGTCCCATCGCCTCTCCTGCAGGCGGAGAGGAGGCCTGTATCGCCTCCGGGGGAACGGTAAGGACGGCCTCCTGCTGCCTCTCGGTAGATGACTTCCCCAACCTCTGCACGATAGGGGCGTGTGGGTGCGCTCCGGAATACAGCCACACCGTGAAGATCTGTGACTGTGGCGAAGGGAGGTGCTTTGACGGGACCACCTGCGTCCCGAGGGGATCGTATTGACCACGAAAGACGCGGAATAGGGGGGCCAGGAAGCTGCAGATCTGAAACTCAAGGCTTCCTCCCCCCCATCGAACGATGGGAGAAACCATAAAGCGATTTCACATATCAGGATAAGGCTATGAAGCAATCGATCGGACCAAAGACCATGCTCTGTATCCACCCTGATCTTATCGTGGGCACATATGACAGGGAGGGACGGCCCAACGCGATGGCGGTCGCGTGGGGCGGCATCTGCAGCTCAAAGCCACCCTGTATCGCGATATCTGTACAGAAATACCGGTATACCTATACCAATCTCATGGAGAAGGAAGCCTTCACCGTCAACATTCCCTCTCAGAAATTTGTTGCCGAGGCAGATTTCTTCGGGATCGAATCAGGGGAGAGGATCGATAAATTCGAAGCGACGGGCCTTTCCACTGAAAGGGCGGAGCATGTGAACGCCCCCATCATCAGGGAATTTCCCATGGTCCTCGAGTGCAGGCTCCTGCAGACCATCGAGATCGGCATGCATACCCAGTTCATCGGCGAGATCCTGGACGTGAAGGTCGATAAGGAGATGCTGGACGAGAACGGCAAGCCGGATATCAGTAAGGTCCAGCCTCTCATCTACGATTCTGCATCGGTCTCATATTTTGGCGTGGGAGCGCTGGTCGATAAGGCCTTCAGCGCGGGAAAATCATTCAAAAAATAAGAGTGGGGCTCTCTTCGCTACAGGCCTGATCGCTCTCCAGGCTCCGCTGGAACCCGCACCATGGGAGAGACATTGGCCCCCTCGAGATCACCTTTTGCAAAGCCGAACCGTTCCCGGATGGTGAGTGGGAGTTTCTCCTCCACAATCTCCACAAAACCAAGCGAGCGGTAGAAGGGGATCAGTTCCAGGGTGGAATGGAGGAATAGCGGTTCAATTCCACAGGCGTCAATCAGTGCATCCATCACGATGCGGGCATAGCTCCTCCCGCGGAACTCTTCCAGCGTGAAGACTCCGTCCACCTCAAGACCGTCCGGGTGGCGCCTTGCCCTTGCCACACAGACAGGGGTACCCTCCAGAAATACCGCGAAGATACGGTCACGCTCCCGGTCTGCTTCCTGGCCCCGGTAATGGATCCATATTTCCTCCGCGATCTCGAATTCGTCCGGCGCAAGTTCCCTCACCTCCACTTCCAGCGTGAGGGCGGGGTTGCAGACCAGCACCGGGCGCTCTGCTCTCACTGCCACCTCTGCAGCCGTGCTCCCGATGGGAATCTTCCTGATGTAGTCGCGCTTCCCGAAGCGGGAGAGCACGACGAGGGATACATCTTCTTCCACGGCCCGCTCGCAGATCTTCTCTGCAGCCATCCCGAATTCAAAAAGGATACGTACCCGCAGCCCCTTCCGCCCCTGCAGGAGCATGTCACGCAGGCGCCTTAGCCCTTCCTCGGCCTCCTCGATCCGGCGTTCCAGCTCCTCCCGGTCCTCCGCGCTCTGGATCACATGGAGCAGGATCAGCTCCGAGATCTGCGGGATCTTTCCAAGCATTGCGAGGGTCTCCCGGGAGGGGCGGGAGAAGTCCACCGGACAGAGGACCCGGGAGAAGAGCTGTGACCTGAAGGGTTCAAGGTTTCCTTTCCCATCTGACCTGAACCGCATGATCAGGACAGGGGCCCTGCTCTGCCTGAGCACCCGCTCGGAAACGCTGCCAAGGAGCAGATCAGAGATGATCCCTCTTCCCCGTGCCCCCATCACGATCAGGGAAACTCTCTCCTCTTCGGCCTGCCTGAGGATCGCCTGCGCCACCCTTCCGTGCTCCACAAGGGCGATTCTTCCCTCAACACGGGCCTGGATCCCTGAAAGTCTGTGTTCCAGCTCCTCCAGCCGCCTCCTTGCGGCCTCCTCCGGGGAGGAGAGCTCTTCCCACCGCGGCAGCCAGGGGAGTGTGGTTGCGCGGGCGGCTTTGAGGGCGTGGAGAATGATGAGGGTCTCCATCCCCGGGATAGAGTCCAGGAAATCGGAAATTCTCGTTGCGTAACTCGAAAAATCTGTAGGAAAGAGGACTTTCTCAAACATCAAGCTCACGCGGGTATCGATACCGCCCTCCCGGTGACCGCATCGATGTAGTGCTCGCGGGTCCCCCGGTCCGAGACCATGGAAACCTCAAAGAGCGGGTAATACCGTGTCACGCAGGAGGTGACCTCTGCCGTATTTTCGATTCCTTTAAGGATGGTCCTGACCTTCTCCTGGTCGATCTCGCTGTTCCTGACCTTCCCCTTCACCGGCGAGAGTTCCGCCTCGAGCTTCCCGTCAAGAGTTCCCAGTCTGGGGACTTTGTGCATGAGGAGGGGGACATAGATCACCGCCTCTCCCGCCTTCCCCGACCGGGTGATCCTCCTCTTCTCCTCAAGGTCTTTGAGTGCCCGTTTTAACGCTGCAGGGGAGAGCCGTGATGCTGACTCAAGTTCGGTCTCCGTGGCACCGACCGTGTTCATGCGCGAGAGTACCCGGACCGCATCCTCCCCGAGATCGAGGAGCTCATTCATGCACGGCCGGAGTCTGAGCCCTCCCAGGAACCTGGCACTGTTGCCATGAAGGCCGTCGATGAGGAACGATGCGGACCGGGTCCGCTTCCTTACCACCCCCCCGATGTAGCGCACCTCAACCTGCAGGAACGGCCAGTTTACCAGCTGCACCGAGGCAATCTTCTCATCAGGACCGATCCCGAAAATCCTGCGGCTGCGGAGCCTCTCCGCGATCT
>JAVVFN010000065.1:0-7755 GCA_032250645.1 Methanomicrobiaceae archaeon
CGTGGGTATTGACAAACCCTTCGAGGGTCTCCAGCGTGCGTTCCGACCCGCGGTCTGCACAGACGCTCACCACCACTGCGTTCCTCCCGGCAAGTTTCCGGTCATGGTAGAGGGAGTAGGTCCTGTCCATGAAATTCTTCAGGTGCCCGCAGACGTCGTAGTAATAGGTGGGAGATCCGATGATCAGCACGTCGCATTCCACGATCTTCCGTGCGATGGCCCCCCAGTCGTCCTCCTCGATGACGCACCACTTCTTCTCCTTGCATTTCTCGCAGCCGGTGCAGGGTCTGATTTCCTTCCCTGAGAGCGTGATAAATTCGGTCTGAATCTCTGAACACTCCTCCTCGTCGACGTGATCAAGAATTTTTTTCACCAAAAAAGCGGTATTGCCATCCTTTCTGTTGCTCCCGGAGAGACCCAGCACCTTCATATGTTATCGTTCGCGCGCAATTATTTCATATTTTTGCTCATGACAAGAAAGGCCCAGTGATTGGAACGCTCCAATCATTTCGGGTCCGGGGTATTCTGGGCGATAAAAGAGGTGTGAGGCGCAACGGCAGTCACTGCAGCCGAATCCGTGCACAGATTCCCCGCCAATCGCACGGGCCAGATCGCACTCGAGAGGCAGGCCGGTGACAGCACGGCAGGCGCTGGCGAGGGTGAAAGCTGGAGAGAGCAGAAGCGAATCGATATGCCAGCGGGGCTTCCGGTCCTTCCGGCTCGCAAGCGAATGGTGCCGCTCTACCCGGGAAAAGCCGCCCGGGCCCAGTGCGGAGCCGACATAGATGTGCCAGCCTTCCAGAAATGCGATCGTCCCCAGGCTTCCCACCCTCAGACTGCACGCCACATTATGAAGGATGAGGCAGTAGACGCCCCTGTTCAGAGCCATGATGCTGCCATTTTGCAGGCAAGCCGGATATGTCTCTCCGCGCCAGATTCAATCGGCACGCCATGCCCCGGGTACAGGCCTCTGACATCAAGCCCGGCAAGTTTCTCGAGTGATCTTCCCAGCTCTTCCATGCTTCCCCCGGGAAAGTCGGTCCTCCCAAAGCCCCCGTCACTAAAGACCGTGTCCCCGGAGAAGAGGATCCGCTCATCCGGGTCGTAGAGACAGATACTGCCCGGGGTGTGACCGGGGGTATGGATGACCCGGAGAGGGCCGACCATCGCACCTTCCCGGAGAGGGGTGGCCGGCCCCCCCGGCGGCAGGCGGGCACCGAAGTGGATTGAGAGGTTCATTCGCGCGTCGTTGAGGCCATGGGCGTCCTCCGGGTGGATGTATACTGTTGCACTGCACATATGGGCGATCTCTGCAAGGTGAGCGATATGGTCATAATGGCAGTGGGTAAGCACGATTGTATCGATCTCTGCCCTGAACCTCTCCACTGCCATGGGGAGCGCCCCGGCTTCCACCAGAACCTGCCCGTAGACATAGGAATTCGCGAGGAACTGCTCACCAGGGATCCAGTGGACCTGCATATGCAAGATAATAAGAACTCCGGACAAATGTGTGTTATGCATACCCTGCTACGGGAATGCCTCACCGGGGTACCGCCGGAGATCGAGGAGATTGCCCGGGATGAGGGGATCCTGCCCCGCCAGCTCGCAAAATCCGTCTCCCGCGGACGCACGGTGGTTCCTGCAAACCCACATAGAGAGCACCGCCTCTGCGCCATCGGGGAAGGATGCCATGTGAAGGTCAACGTGAATGTCGGGACATCGGGGATACGCTGCGATCCGGACTTTGAAGTGGAGAAGGCGGAAGCAGCCCTGCGCAACGGTGCCGATACGATCATGGACCTCTCCACCGGCGGAGACCTTCCGGCCATCAGAAGAGAGATCCTGGGGCTCAATACGCCCGTCGGCACAGTCCCGATCTATGAAGCCGTGAGAAAGGCCGGGAACGCGCTGGACGTGAAGGAAGATCTTCTCTTCTCCGTGATCCGTGACCACTGCCGATCAGGAGTCGACTTTCTCACACTTCACTGCGGGGTGAACCTCGCAGCACTGGATGCACTGAGAAAGGATCCCCGGCTGCTCGATGTGGTGAGCCGCGGCGGTGCCTTCCATATCGCGCGCATGGCAGAGACCGGTGAGGAAAACCCCCTTTATTGTGAATATGACTACCTGCTCGAGATCCTCGCCGAGGAGGATGTGGTCATATCGCTCGGGGACGGGATGCGGCCGGGGGCAGTGGCGGATGCCACCCGGATTGCAAAATCCACCGAATACCTTACCATAGGACAGCTCGCCCAGCAGGCTCAGGAGACGGGGGTACAGCGGATGGTGGAGGGTCCTGGCCATATCCCCATCGACCAGATCGGGTACAATGTCAGGATGATCAAGGAGCTCACTGAATGGGCTCCACTCTATCTCCTTGGTCCGCTCGTATGCGATATTGCTCCCGGATATGATCACGTGGTCTCGGCGATCGGGGGAGCCGTTGCCTGCATGCACGGAGCGGATTTCCTCTGCATGGTCTCGCCGAGTGAACATCTCGCCCTCCCTGATTGCAGCGATATCGAGGAGGGCACGAGGGTAACGCGGATCGCGGCACATGTGGGAGATACCGTGCGGCTCGGTGAGAGATGGTTTACCGAAGGAGAGCGCCAGATGGCCGATGCCCGCCGCCGTCTCGACTGGCCGGGGCAGTTCTCACGGGCGCTCTTCGGGGAGCATGCACGTGCAATCCACGAGCGGGACGGGTCTCTTGAGACCTGTTCGATGTGCGGCGACCTCTGCGCACTGAAACTGGTCCGGGACCTCGTAAAAGAGAGGAGAAAGGACTAGGGATCCTGGATCAAGAGAATCCGTATCGCCAGATATGCGGCATTCTCTCCGTTATCTACTCCCACGCAGGCGACAGGGACCCCGCGTGGCATCTGGACGATGGAGAGGAGCGCATCGATCCCGAGCAACGGCCCGCTCACGGGCACCCCTATCACCGGAAGGCTGGTCCTGGAGGCGATTACCCCCGGAAGGGCGGCGGAGAGTCCCGCGATGCCGATGAACACCCGTGCGTCGGAGCCTCGAATATATTCATCAAGCATCTCCGGTTCTCTGTGCGCGGAGAGTACCTTATATTCAAAAGATATCCCCTTCCCCTCGAGGATGGCCCCGGCACGCTCCGCGATTGGACGGTCAGATGAGGATCCCATGATTATTGCCACGTCGACCATGGTATGTCATCCTCTTATATGCAGTTTTATACATATAGTATGGGCTGATTCCGCATGGAAAATGAACCACTTCTGATGATTCCCGGGCCGGTCCCGATGCCCGAGCGGGTCCGTCTGGCCATGAGCCGGCAGGCCATCAACCACCGCGGGACAGAATTCGGTGAGATCTACACCACCTGCATCACCACATTGAAAAAGTGTTTCGGCACTGAGAACGACCTCTTTGTCCTGAGCGGTTCAGGGACCGCCGCCATGGAAGCTGCAGTGGCCAATTTTGCCGTCGGCACAAAGACTGCGTGTCTCGTGAACGGTAAGTTCGGCGACCGTTTATTCCGGATCGCACAACGTTACGGGACAGCGCAGGAGCTGGCCTCAGAATGGGGTGCACCGCTGGATCTCGAGGCACTCTCCTCTGCCCTCGAGGCAGGGGCGGAGGTAGTGACCATGGTACACAATGAGACCTCGACAGGGATTAAAAATCCTGCCAGAGAGATCGCGGCACTCGCGAGGAAGCACGGTGCGCTCTGCATTATGGACGGGATCACCTCGATCGGGGGCGATGAGGTCAGGGCAGATGAATGGGGGGTGGATGTCGCGATCGTCGGTTCACAGAAGTGCCTCGCCGCACCGGCAGGGCTCTCTGCCATCTCGGTGAGTGAGCGGGCCTGGGAATCGATCTCCACGACACGGCCCTATTACCTGGACCTAGAATCCTACCGGAAGAGCTGCAGGAAATCGCCGGTGCAGACACCGTATACTCCTGCGGTGCCGCTCTTCTTCGCTCTGGCGGAGGCCTGCGCGATCATCGAGGAGGAAGGGCTCGAGCAGAGGATCGCTCGGCACCAAAGGGGAGCGGAAGCGATACGCAGTGCAGCGGAGGCGTGGGGCCTCTCCCTCTTCCCGAAGACCGATGCCCTGCACGTCCCCTCGAATACGGTCACCGCGATCAGCATACCGGAAGAGATCCTGGATACCGATCTCAGGGGAGGAGTGAAGAAACTGGGGATCATCATCGCCGGCGGGCAGGATCATCTGAAGGGCAGGATCTTCCGGATCGGGTCGATGGGTGCGGTTGGCGCTCCTGAGATCCTGGCCACTCTCGGAGCCGTACAGCACGTCCTCCTGGCCCACGGGGTCTCGCTCAGAGGCGACGGGGTTGGTGCCGCAGCAGGGGTGCTGGGATGAGGATCGGAGTTGCAGATACCACGTTCGCCCGGGTAAATATGGGCGGAATCGCAGTGGACGAGCTGAAGCGCCACGCCAGCGTCTCCATCGAGCGCTCTACGGTACCGGGAGTAAAGGATCTTCCCGTGGCCTGCAAGAAGCTCATCGAAGAGCGGGGTTGCGATATCGTGATGGCGCTCGGGATGCCCGGCGCAGCAGAGAAGGATAGGGTATGCGCACACGAAGCTTCGCAGGGCCTGATCATCGCCCAGCTCATGACAAACCACCATATTATCGAGGTCTTCGTCCACGAGGACGAGGCAGCGGACGAGAGGGAACTGGCATGGCTTGCAGAGCAGCGGACAAGAGAGCATGCGGTCAATGCAATACGACTCGTCCTGCACCCAGGAGACCTCACACGGGAGGCAGGAACCGGAAAGCGGCAGGGCTTCCCTGATGCCGGCCCGGCCCGCATGTAGATAGTTTAATGCTTGCATTCAAAGAAATCGGATTTAAGGAAGGGATGAAAATGGCAATAAAACTCGGATTCGTGGTTTCTGAATTCAACAGGGATCTCACTTACATGATGGAGATCGAGGGAAGAGAGCATGCAACATTCCTCGGTGCAGAGGTGACAGAGTGCATCTATGTGCCCGGAGCATACGACATGCCCCTTGCCATCAAGCGGATGCTCAACGAGGGGAGGGTCGACGCGGTAGTCACCATCGGGTGCGTCATCGAGGGTGCCACCCAGCATGACGAGGTGGTGGTACAGCACGCAGCCCGGAAGATCATCGACCTCTCCCTCGAGTACGGAAAACCGGTAACCCTTGGAATTTCCGGTCCAGGGATGACCCGCCTCGAGGCCCACGAGAGGATCGATTATGCAAAGCGGGCAGTGGAGTCTGCCGTGAAACTCTGCCAGCGATTGAAATGAAGGCACTCTCTGAAAAGATCTCCGCAATTACTCCTTCGGCGACCATCGAGATCTCGGATACTGCCGAACGGATGCGGCGCGAGGGCGTTGATGTCATCTCTCTTGCCATCGGGGAGCCGGATTTTGATACCCCTGCCCATATCAGGGCAGCGTGCAAGGACGCTCTGGACCGGGGAGAGACCCACTATGTATCGAGCGCGGGGATCAATGAGCTCCGCACCTTGATTGCAGAGAAGATTCGGAGAGAAAACGGGTTTCCTGCCACACCAGGGGATGTCATCGTCTCATGCGGGGCCAAGAATTCGATCTACGAGGGAATGGAAGCAGTCCTCAATCCCGGGGATGAAGTGATCATCCTCGATCCCTCATGGGTCTCGTATGAGCCGTGCGTTCAGATTGCGGGCGGGAAAGCCGTACACCAGATGCTGGATGAGCGGACATTCCAGGTCACTGACAGCATCCTTGAGCGCATCAGCCCCCGGACCCGCATGATCGTGGTCAATACCCCTTCAAACCCGTCGGGCGCAGTGCTAAACAATACGTCGCTGCAGCTCGTGGCCGATATCTGTGAGGATTACGACCTCATCGCCCTCTCAGATGAGATCTATGAGAAGCTCGTCTACGAGAAGGAGCATTG
Organism: Methanomicrobiaceae archaeon; assembly: GCA_032250645.1. Lineage (GTDB taxonomy): Archaea > Halobacteriota > Methanomicrobia > Methanomicrobiales > Methanomicrobiaceae > JAVVFN01. Next base: position 5,918 of record JAVVFN010000065.1, read on the forward strand.
CTCACTTGCCAGCATCGGAGCAATGGCAGAGCGCACCATCACCGTCAACGGATTTTCCAAGTCCCATGCCATGACCGGGTGGAGGATCGGCTATGCAATCGCCCCGCTCCCCATCATCCGCCAGATGATCAAGGTCCAGCAGCACACAATCAGCCATCCTGCCACCTTTGCCATGTGGGGTGCGGTGGCCGCCCTCCAGGGCGACCAGGCCTGCGTGGAGGAGATGAGGGGTGAATTTGCCCAGCGGCGGCGTTATATCCTTGATGCACTCTCCAGGGACGGATTTGTCACTGCCCCTTCGGATGGGGCGTTCTATGCATTTATGAAGGTCGAGGGAGATGATATCGAGGTGGCGAAGCGCTGGCTCAACGATGCCCACGTGGCAGTCACCCCGGGCACTGCATTCTCGGCACCGGGCTGGCTCAGGCTCTCCTATGCGGCTGCGCTCCCGGTGCTTAAAGAGGCGATGGAACGGGTCCGCCGGCTGGCCTAGGAAACAGATCGCCCCCAATCTTCCCCTCCTGATAAATAATCCTTAATAGGATGATCGGTCACCTTTCTTCGATGCCCTATCACCGCGTGCAGCGCACTCTCCTTCTCATCCTGATCCTCAACCTGGCGGTCACCCTGATCAAGGGGGTCTTCGGCATCATGGCGGGATCCGTGAGCCTGGTTGCGGATGCACTCCATTCGGTATTTGATTCGGTCTCCAACGTGGTCGGGATCGCCTCCACAGAGATCGCAAAACGGCCACCGGACCGCAGCCATCCCTACGGGCATGGGCGGTTTGAGACTATCGGCACACTGGTGATCGGTACCATGCTGATCCTCAGTGCGTACTGGATCATCACCGAAGGAGCATCGCGCCTGCTTACCGGCGCTGCTCCGCATATCACGGGGGCCACGGTCGGGGCCCTCATTCTGACCATCATGATCAATATCTTCGTTGCCTGGTATGAGCGGAGGCAGGGGGAGAAGCTCGGCAGTGAGATCCTTATCGCGGATTCAGAGCATACCAAGAGCGATATCTACGTTTCCCTCTCCGTTCTGGGCGGTTTTATCTTCGTCAGCATGGGCTACCCGCAAGCCGATCCAATCCTCGCATTCGTGATCGGGGCGGTCATCGGAAAGATGGGCCTGTCCATCATCCGCCATTCGGGGGATGTGCTCACTGATGGTGTCACGGTCGACCTGGAGGATGAAATTGAAGCAATCATCAGGGAGACTGAGGGGGTGATCGGATATCACCAGTTCCGCTGTCGGGGGAAACCCCGTGAACTCTTCGCCGACATCCACATCACGGTCAACCCCACGCTCTCGGTGGTCGAGGGTCACCAGATCGGGGACAGCGTCAGGGACCGCATCCTTGAGCAGGTGACGGAGATTCGGGATATCGTGGTGCATGTCGACCCGCTGGGTGTGGACTAGCCATGAACATGAAGGAACGGATTACAAAGGAACTTTCCCACCCCGACCCCGAAGTGAGATGGATCGCGGTCCAGGACCTTGAGCAATCCCGGGATGAGGAGAGTATCGGCCTTCTCATTCGTGCGCTACGGGACGAAGACTATTCGAGCATTCGGTGGCGGGCGGCGATTGCCCTTGGGCACCGGAAAGACCCGAGAGCCACAGAACCGCTCATCGAGGCGCTATCTGACCCAGACCTCCATGTCCGTGAAGAAGCAGCGACGGCCCTTGGTGCGATCGGGGAGCCGGATGTTGTGCAGGCGCTCATATCCCATCTCGAGGATCCTGCCCGGAGCGTCCGGCATAGGGCCCGGATGGCGCTCGTGAGGATCGGGGGCCCGGCCCGGACAGCGCTCCGTCAAGCACTCCCG
>JAVVFN010000066.1:0-7743 GCA_032250645.1 Methanomicrobiaceae archaeon
CGGATGAAGAGGTCAAAAGGGCATGGAAGATCCGGAGGGACGTGCAGGAGCGGGGGTACGACCGGGAGGAGGTGCTCGCGGAGATGGAGGCCCGAAAACCGGATTATGAAGCGTATATCGCGCCCCAGAAACCCTATGCCGATGCGATCATCCGGATCCAGCACTCAGGCTACGGCAGGGAACTCGGGGATGAGCGGAACGTGTACCGGGTGACCCTGCTCTCCGAGAAGATGGAGAAGAGCATCGAGGACGTCGACCTCACCATTGATCTCTTCGACATCCTCTCCCTCTCGGAGAGAAATTTCTCCATCGAGTTCCATACAGAGGAGATCGATGGCAGGACGCTCGGGGCCATCTCCTTCGACGGGGAGCTTGGATATGACGTGATCCGGAAACTGGAAGGCGAGGTGGAGGAGCAGACCGGGGTGCAACCCATCTCCATCTTCACCGGCACCGAGTACGTGACCCCCACCCAGATCATCCAGCTGATCATCTCGTGGCGGATCATCCACCGGCGTATCTTTATCGAACGCGCGGCCTGACCCCCTGATCGCGCGTATCAAAAGGGTAAAGAACGCTCCATAGCTAACCACTGAAAAATGGATCGAGTCGGGCAGCTCGCTGCCATCGCGGATGATATCGGGGGAATCCTGCGCTTCATCAGCCTCGGGACCTGCCTCCCTCTCCTCGTGGCCGCGTACTACGGGGAATGGGATATGTTTCTCCCCATGGCATCGGTGCCCGTCTCGCTCTTCATCCTCGGGAGCCTCCTCCTCACCGTCCGCTCGCAGAACAGGGAGGCCCGGCTCTCCACCGCCCTCTTCGCGGTTGCGCTCATCTGGCTGATCTGCGCCCTTATCGGGGCATTCCCCTTCGTCTTCGGACTCGGGATGCCATACCTCGACTCTGTCTTTGAGGCGATGTCAGGCTGGACCGATACGGGCTTCACCATGCTTCCTTCTGTCGACGACGCGCCCCACACGCTCCTCTTCTGGAGGTCGCTGATGCAGTGGCTGGGGGGTCTCGGGATTGTCGCGTTCACCATCGCCATGCTCAACCGGTCGGGGATCACCCAGTTCCGCCTGTACCGTTCGGAGGGGAGGGTCGAGGCCCTGATGCCCAGTGTCGTCACGACGGGCCTTGAGATGTGGAAGATCTATCTCATCCTCACGGCGGCCGGGATCCTGCTCATCAAGCTCTCGGGCGTCCCGCTCTGGGATGCGCTGAACATCGCCATGGTGGCGATCGCGACCGGCGGGTTCTCGGTCCATTCTGCGGGGATCCCCTTCTACGAAAACCCGCTCCTCGAGATGCTGATCATCCCGGTGATGATCGCCGGGGCACTCCCGTTCAAGCTCTATTTCCTCACCTACCACAACCGGCGAATCAGCCTTTTTAAGGACGTGCAGGCCCGGCTGCTCTTCCTGCTCATCCTGATCGGGTTTGTGGTCGTCACCATGGACCTGATCTTCATTCAGGGGACCGAGGTCTTTATGGCCTTCCGCCAGGGGATCTTCATGGCCGCCGCCGCAGTCACCAGTACCGGGTTCCAGACCGCACAGCCAGGAGAATGGGCCAGCGTGATGGTGATCTTTCTCCTCCTGCTCATGCTCATCGGCGGATCTTCGGGGAGCACGGCAGGGGGGATCAAGCTCTCGCGTATCGCGCTCGCCTTCCGCGGGCTGGTATGGTGGTTCCGAAGGGTCTTTGTGAGCGGGAGGGTGATCGTCCCCTTCCGGTACGAGGGGAGGATCATCCCGAAGAATGTGGCCGAACTCGAGGTGGGAAAGAACATGCTCACCATCATGCTCTTCATCTTCATCATCTTCATCGCCACCACGGTGGTGATGCATGTAGAACCCATCACGCAGGACTCCAGTATCGTGGTCTTCGAGATCGTCTCCGGTATGTGCAACAATGGGATCAGCACCGGGCTCGTCTCCCCCGACCTCTCGCCGGTCACCAAGATCGCCTTCATCCTCGTCATGTGGATCGGGCGCCTGGAGGTGATGCCGGTGATCGTGCTCATCATCGGTCTTCTGCGCGGGTTCGACCGGTAGCAGCGTGGCAATGCATAATACCTTTAGACAACTAAATTTTACCTAATGAAACAAATTGCCCTCTACGGGAAGGGCGGGATCGGGAAGTCCACGACCTCCGCAAACCTCTCTGCCGCACTTGCGGAGGCAGGGCTCGATGTGATGCAGATCGGGTGCGACCCCAAGCATGACAGCACCCGCATGCTGATGCACGGAACATGGATTCCCACCGTCCTCGACCAGGTCCGGGAGCGGGGCGATTCGAATATCACGGTGGACGAGGTGGTATTCCCCGGCTACCTCAACGTCCGCTGCGTGGAGGCGGGCGGCCCCGAGCCCGGCGTGGGGTGTGCGGGGAGGGGGATCATCGCCACGTTCCAGCTCCTCGAGCGCCTGGAGGCGCTCTATGGCGATGTGATCGTCTACGATGTGCTGGGAGACGTGGTCTGCGGGGGGTTCGCCATGCCCATGCGCGAGGGCTATGCGCAGGAGATCTACCTGGTCACCTCGGGGGAGCTGATGTCCCTCTATGCGGCAAATAATATCTGCAAGGCGATCGCGAGGCTCTCAAAGCGTGCCCGGAGCAGGTGCAGTCTCGGCGGCGTCATCTGCAACTCGGCGAGCATCGAGGATGAACGCGAGCTGGTGGAGGAATTTGCCCACAGGATCCACTCCCGGTTCATCGCTTTTGTCCCGCGGGACCGGATCGTGCAGGTCGCCGAGATCAACCGGCAGACCGTCATGGAGTACGCACCGGGCTCTACCCAGGCGGAGGTCTACCGCGATCTTGCCCGCACCATCCTCGAAAACACCGACCTCTCTATCCCCACACCATTGGATATGGATGAACTCGAAACGCTCGCACTCGAATTCGTCTAGGTTCGAGGGTTGCACCATTACCGGGACCCTCGCGGTCACGGCTTTCATCAGGGACGCGGTGAGTATCATCCACGGGCCGTCAGGGTGTGCGCACCACAACCTCTCGCTCATCCATGCCACCCTCCTCGGCCAGGAGACGCTCCCGAGGTGCCGCATCCTCTCCACCGGCCTTGCAGAACAGGACATCATCTTCGGTGGGGAGGACGCTCTCGAGGAGGCCATCGGGCGTGTATCGGCGCAGCGGCCCGGGGTGATCTTCGTCCTCTCCACCTGCATCTCCGATACGATCGGTGACGATGTGGAGGCGGTCACTTCCAGGGACTGGGGGTTGCCGGTGCGGTTCATCCGGTGCGGGGGCTTTTTTGGGGGGTCCTTCCACGAGGGCTTTGCGAAGGCCCTGATGGCTGCCGCAAGCCTCGCTCCCCCCTCGGAAATACACGACGCGGACGTGAATATCGTCGGGGAGCGGAACCTTGAGTTTGAGGTGGAGGAGAGCTACCGCGAGGTCGCCCGCCTCCTCCGTGCGCTCGACCTCGAGGTGAACGTCCGGTTTGTGCGCAACGTGAGCACGGGGGAACTGCAAAAGTTCGGCCGCGGTTCGCTCAATATCCTGCGGGAAGACCCGGCCGGCACGCTCTCGGACTTCTTCGGTACGCGCTATGAGATTCCGTCGCTCTCCGGATTTCCGGTGGGGCTCTCGGGGACCATCCGCTTTCTCGAGGATGTGGGAGAGATCCTCGGGATTGACGCCAGGGAGGCCGTGCGCGAGGAGCTCGCCCTGCAGGAGGAACTTGCATCCGAATTTGACGATCTGGCCGGGGCAACGGTCAGCCTCGATGCGTTCGGGTTCCAGTGCCCGGAGGCTGGCACACTCGAAGAGGTGGCAGGGGCCGTCGGCCTGCGGTTCGGTCCTGAGGGGACGGTGATCCCCATCCCGATCGGCTCCCCGGTGGGCACGTCCGGCGTGCGCCACATGCTTCGGCAGTGGAGGAGGTTTCTGCATGGCTGAAGGGTGTGCCAACCCGGTCTGGCCCTGTGCTATGACCGGCGCGGCTGCCTGCCTTGCAGGGTTCTCTGACCTCGGGGTGGTGCTCCATGGTGCCAGCGGGTGCTATTACTATGCCGAAGCGGTCATCTCTGGGAGTGTCCACTGCACCTTCCTGACCGAGGAGGAGATTATCTTCGGCACCACCGACCGGCTGCGGGCGGTGGTCAGCGATCTGGCGCAGCTCTACCGGCAGATCGCGGTCATCACCATGTGCGTCCCGGCCATCACCGGGGAGGACATCGCCGATGCCCTCTCTGATCGCGATGTGATGGTGGTGGAGGCGCCCGGATTCCTCGGCTCGCTCGAGGACGGGTACCGCATCGCCCTTGAGAGCCTTAAACCCGCGATCGACCCCGCAAGGGCCGCCGTGAATATCGACGGGATATGCTCCACCGACCCGTTCGCACGCGGGAACCAGATGGAGGCCCGGCGACTCCTCGCTCTTGCCGGGATCCCGGTCGGCACGGTCTTTTCTGCCGGTCTGCTCGAAGACCTTGCCCATACTGCGCCCCTCACCGTGCACACAAACCCGGATTTTGCCAGCGGCCTTGGAGCCTCGGCCGGGTCCCTGCTGGGCATCGAAGACCTCAGGGCGACCTTTTCCAATCTCGCCGCACGCTTTCCCGGTGCGGCGATCGGGGCCGTGCTGGACGAGGTCGACGAGACCGAGGAGCGGATCTCCCAGATCTGCGACCGGCACCTCCGGAGGTTCGACCCCCCGCACGTGGCCATCTTCACCACCGCCGCATACGGGGAGGCGGTGGCCGGCCTGCTCTCCACCTACCTGGATGCGAAGGTCGAGGTGATCGCGGCACGGAATACGCCACTCTGTCCTTCCCGGTTCCCCCGGGTCAGCACCATGGACCTCGAGGAGATTACCGCCATCGTCGGGGAGAGTGATCCTGACCTCCTCATCGGGTCCTCCTATGAACACCAGCTCTTCCCCGAGATCCCCTTCGTGGGCTTCACCCCGCCGCTGAAAGGAAGGGTGATGCTCCACCATGTCCCCCTCGTCGGGACAGAGGGGGTGCGCTACTGCATCGAGCAGGTGCTGAACGCCCACCTTACTGGAAATCGTAATACTTCCTGAGCCAGTCCCTGATCTTCTCTGACTCGATCCAGCCCTGGTCCAGCTGGTCCACGATCCGGTTGATCACCTCGGCCTGTGCGAGGATCTTCTCCGTGACCTCATCGTCGCTCGCATTGAGAAGGGAGAGGCCGACCATCGCCTGCAGGGGGTTGCGGATGTGGTCATTGAGAATGGCAAACTGTTCCATGTTCTTCTCGATCTGTCGGAAAGCATCTCGCTTCAGCCGCTCGATCTCCTGCCGTTCGGTGATATCACGCGCCATCATGAGTACCGCGGTCCAGCCCATGTGGGCAAAAAAATGGGCATTGACCTCGACAGGGGTTACCCAGCCGTTCTTCCCCACAAGGTCGGTCTCGAAGAGTGCATGTTCCTTCTCGAGGATCTCCTTCAGCTGCTCTCCCAGAGCCCCGGCATCACCCGGGGCGATGACATCGGCCGGCGTCATGGCTAAAAGTTCGCCACGGGAGTAGCCGAGGAGCCGGCATGCGGCCACATTTGTCTCGATGAACCTCCCGAAAGTTCCGTCCCGGCCGATCCTGAAGATGAGGACCGGGTCGGTGCCAGTGTTGAAGAAGAGCCGGTACCGCTCTTCGGTCTCGCTCAGCTGATCCTGCAGGTTGAGCTGGGACTCCTCGAGGTCGGCCAGCATCCAGTTGATGGACGTGGAGAGGTCCGTGATCTCATCGCGGCCGCTGACGGTGAGCCGTGCAGAAAAATCCCTGTTTGCGCCGATCGCATTGACCCTGGTATTGAGCGATCTCAGCCGCGATATGACGCCCTGCTCGAGAAGGAGGATGATGATGAGCGAAAAGACGAGGACACCGCCAAGCATGTAGAGCAGAAGAAAGAGCGTCCTCTCCCTTCCCTCAACATAGATCTCCCGTGGCACCTCGAGGCCGAGGGCAAAGGCCGGCTCCCCGTACACGTCCCTGATGAGCGTGTACGCGGTGATCGTCCTCTCCCCCGTGACCACCGGGACCGGCGGAGGCGTGTCGGTCACCATGAGGGTGGAACCCGCGCCCGGGCTGAGCTGCTCCAGCAGAGCTACGTCCAGATTCCGGGCCGCCACCACGTGCCCGATGGTATGCGAGGAGCCGTCCTCAAAGACCGGGCGTGCGGCGACCAGGATGCCCTCGCCCGATACGGACAGCACGCCGTAGTGAGGGGCGGAGCCGTCCTCAAAGTCCACCAGCGGCCTTTCCCCCTTCACGTGGGCGAGAAGGCCTGCAGGGATCGCGATCTCCTGACCTGTCGCCGGATCATACCCCCCCGAGGCAATGATGTTGCCCTGCGAATCCTCCACGAGGAGGTAGTGGATGTCGAGGCGCGAGAAGACCCCGGGATCCAGCAGCTCCCAGCGTACCGGGGGAGCAAGGTGGCCAAGGACCGTCCGTTCCAGGAGCGTTTCAGTCTCGTCCCTTGAGGCCCATTCGGCTGCGGCAGTATCGATCGCGAGGATCTTCCGGTCGAGCGCCCCGGCCAGCGCCTCTGCCTGCCCTACAGCCTGGTCCCGCTCCACATCCGCAAAGCCGGCGAGGACCACGGTTGCAGAGGCCCAGTAGAAGGTGAGGATGAGACCGATGAGTGCAATGATGATGATGACGCCAACCTTCGTATTGATCTTCACGGCAAGGCCACATCCTCCGGATTTACCACTTGAAGAGATGGATTGGGTTTTAAGATAAGGATTGCGAGACTGCCTCTGATCAGAGGTGGAGGATCTTTCGCGCGACGGCGAGCGCCACGTCCCCGGTCCGTGCGCTTCCTCCCATGTCACGGGTGACGACACCCTCACTGATGGTCGCCTCGATGCCGTGTATGACCGCTTCTGCGGCCTCAAACTCTCCGAGATGCTCGAGGAGCATCGATCCTGCCCAGATGGTCGCGATCGGGTTGGCAATGCCAAGGCCGCGGTACTTGGGTGCCGAACCATGGATCGGTTCAAACATGGAGGTGCCGTCCGGGTTGATATTGCCTCCGGGAGCAAGACCGAGGCCCCCCTGTATCATGGCGCCAAGGTCGGTGATGATATCGCCGAACATGTTGGGAGTCACCACCACATCGTACCATTCCGGGTTCTTGACAAACCACATCGTGATCGCATCGACGAAGGCGAACTCTGTCTGCACATCTGGAAACTCCTGCTTGACCTCGCCGAACACGTCCCGCCACAGCCCGTACATCTCGGTGAGCACATTTGCCTTGTCCACCGAGGTGAGTTTCTTCTGGCGCCGCTCTGCGGTCTCGAAGGCATAGCGGATCACCCGCATGGCGCCTTCCCTTGTCACCACCCCGATCTGGTAGGCAAGCTCCTCTGCATCGGTGGTGACATCAAGCCCGAACTTCACCTGGTAGAGTTCGCGCACCACCTCCAGCGTGCGGTGTTCTGTCCCGCGGAACCGGGACCCAAGGCCGATATAGAAGTCCTCGGTGTTCTCCCGCACCACCACGAAATTGATATCCAGTGGTGATTTGTGCGCGAGCGGGGTCTCCACGCCTTCCAGGAGCCGGATCGGGCGGAGATTGACATACTGGTCAAAGAAGAACCTGAGCGCGAGCAGGATCCCCTTCTCGAGGATGCCCGGCGCCACCCGCTCATCGCCGATGGCTCCGAAATAGATGGCCGGAAAACGGGAGAGTTCCTGCAGGTCGTCCTCGGTCAGGAGCTCGCCCGTGGCGAGGTACCG
>JAVVFN010000067.1:0-4293 GCA_032250645.1 Methanomicrobiaceae archaeon
GGTGAAGAAGAGGGGTTCGCGCACCAGATCGATGATCCCGTCGATATCCGGGGCGCAGGCGCCGAGCATGATCACCCAGAGATACATCCCCCGCACCTCCCGTACAAAGATCGAGAGGAGGATGGCCGCGGCGAGACTGTAGATGACATGCTCGACGAACATTGATCAGGGGATCATAGGCAGGCGCCTCTCATAAAGGGCGTGGAAGGGGTAGGCCCTTACTCCTCGAGAGTGAACCGCCACCGACAGTATGTCCCGGCCGGGTGGGGGCCCGGTGGTGCAAAGAGGCACTGTGCGCGGATGCGGTCGTCGATCTCGCGGGCAAAGCCCTCGAACTCGGCACGGTGCATCTCCCTGCAGGCATACTCGGGAAGCCCGCGCCGTTTTCGTGCCTCCTGGGTGGGGCAGGAGGGGACCTCGATGATCACCTCGCCCTCCTTCTCGGTGATCTGGTAGTCCACGATGATTGACCAGGGGAAGAGGCGCTGCGCCTTCACAAACCCGCTAAGTCCCTCCTCGGTAATCCCGTAGCGTTCTTTCAGGTCGCGGGCGGCCAAGGATCCCGCCCTGCCCCAGACCTGCTCGTTCAGCTGGTCGGCGACCACTTCCCCGTACTTTTCCGCCACATAGATGTACCAGAATGCATCCACCACCCGGTAATGCCAGAGGAGGAAGGAGAGGTAGTCGAGGATCTCCTCCCGGCTCATCCCGTCGAATACGGCAAGGTTCATGAGTTAAAGAGGATCGGAGATGTATTGAAAGGTAGGTTTATCGCCATATATCCAGCCATAAAAGGCATGCCAGTATACCTGAAGAGGTGGCGGGAAACGTGATCACAAATCCGGCGCAAAAGAGCATCTCCCTCATCCCGCTCTCAACGTCCTGAAGATTCATCGCTCGATCAGGTCCGTATCCTCTGCGCCTTTGCCGCCATCACCATCCTGGTGAACGAGTACACGATGGGGTGTGCCCGGCGGTGGTGGTATGTCGCGTCTGCAAGGCTCGCGACCAGCCCTTTTGCGTCTTCGAACGGGGTTAGGGTGAGGTAGTTCTGTCCAAGTTCAGTGGCGGTGTGGGCATCGGAACCGACCGACACGGGTTTTCCATGTTTCACTGCGAAATCACAGGCAAGATTGTTCTCGTGCGGTCGGAGCACTCTCGCATTGTATCCCTCGATGATATCCACGCGGGAGACAATGCGCCGGAGCACTGTTCCATCGATCACGCTCTTCCTGAAGGTGCAGAAGGGATGGGGGATCATGGAGATCGCACCCTGGTCCCGTATCCGGTCCAGGGTCTCTTCGGCCGAGAGGTTCGGCGCGATCGGCTCGGTCAGGAACACGCCGATGATCTCGCCGTCGCCGGTGGTGATCTCCTCGGCGATGAGGGAAGGGATATCGGGATCCTGCGCACGGATCAGGCGAAAGACCTCCTCGGCACCGCGGGTGGTATCATGGTCGCAGACGAGGGGGAGCACTCCCTGCCGCTCCCATGAACGGACGATCGCTCTCACCTCTGTCGCCGAATCCGGTGAGTGGCAGGAGTGCACGTGCATATCAAATCTCAAACATTCATCATAGGAAGGCATGGATTGCTCCGAAAATATATGTCCTGTATAATATCTCTATTTTATGTAATAATAATATATAGTTATTGCAGCATGTATTTGTAAAGCAGTAAAAATATAGCGATGAGATCTGCCCCGTGGAACACGGCTTTCCCGGCATCCCGCATGGCTTATGGGATTTCGCCGCGAAACGCACCCTATGGTGCGGCGTTACCCGGAAGGGAGCGATGAAGACAGGGAGCTGCTCATGCGTCTTTCGCCCGATGCGCTCCTTGATCTCCTCTTCCTCCAGGTCCGGAATGTCTGGAGGGTCGACGGCCTCTATTTCCTCCTGATCGAAGAGCGGTTCGGGACAGAAGTAGCGAGCCGTATCGATGCAGAATTCTGGGAGCAGATGGCGGCGATCGAGGCAGCACAACTCCTCCGTTTGTTCGAAAAGGAAAAAAATCCCGGGATCCCGGAGTGTATCCGTCTCCTCCGCCTCTCTGGCTGGGCGCTCGACCAGCCCTTCAAGACAATCTCGGTTTCGGAGAGAGAAGCCGAGATCTCCGTGATCGAATGCCGGACACAGGACGCCCGGATGGCAAAGGGAAGGGAAGTCTTTCCCTGCCGTGAGGTGCGGCTCGGCTACCTCCGGGAGTTTGCCGGGACCATAAACCCCTCAATTGGGGTCCGCTGCATATCCTGCCCCCCGGAACGCACGGCCCATGACTGCTGGTGCCGGTGGCGGTTTTTCCTGAAGGAAAGGGCGGGAGAATAGGAGAAAAGAGAATTATCAGTTCACCAGCGGAATTTCTCCTGCTTTTTATTCCACTCTTCGAAGGGGAGAAGTTCATAGCCGTGGATCTGCCCTTTACCGTCGAGCTCGACCACGAGCCCGAGCTCATAATCGGCCTGCTCCATCCGGATGACCGCCGGGTCCGCACCCCTCTGGACGAACCGGAGCTCTTTGAGTGCCTTCTCAATTCCCGGGATATTCTCTTTCCCGTACCGGTTGAAGAGCGCCTCGACTTTTTCCATCATCCGGGCCTGTTCCAGTTCATCGACCATACGCCAGAGGATAGGCAATACTGGCATTAGAATGTTGCGCCAGGAACTTAGGAGCCTGCGAAGACGTCCTTCATCAGGCGTGCGTTTTTGAGCATCGCGTGGTTGTTGTTGAAGAATATGTACGCCTCTTCGGGGTCCGCCTCGCAGATGGCCTCTGCAATTCAAGGGCAAACCGCTCACCAAGCCCGGTCGCTTCGGCAAATTCAGCCATACGGTTGAAATTGGAAAATTTAGGCGGCATCTGAAAGAGATAAAAGTCGACCTGCGGGTCGAGTGGATCGAACGCGTCCGAGAAGCGCTCCCAGGTACGAAACCCTTCTTCATTAAGCTTGTGGGAGTGCGTGATCGCACGGTGCACCTTAATCGCCCAGTGGAGCGTTTCTGCCTTCTCTGCCCACGAACGGACCTGGTCAGAGGAAGGGAAACGGTAGAAGCTCATGTTCAGTTCGACTGCATCAAGCCCTGAATGGGCAATAAACCAGTCCAGGCTCTTATCCTTGTTCCAGTCGTAGTACCACCCGCTTGTGCCGATGAAGGCCTTCACTTCCATCCCTCGATGGGGACGTGCGGGACATTCACTCTTAAAATGATCCCCTGAGTGTGCATGGGTCAATGGTTCAAAATATCTTCTGATCGGAATTATGAAGTGGAAAGAGAGAGGATATTCGGACGTGATTCGCCATGCGGACAACCCGGGTAAAATACCTCGTCGATCTCGGGATGGGGATCCTGTTCCTCGCCTGTTTCCTTTCCGGAATTGTAAAATGGCCAGGATTTCTGCAGGTCTTCGGGCTCTCGGAGTTCCGGCTTCCCATGAACCAGATCTCTCTTCTCCATGACCGCTCAGGTCTCCTGCTGGGGGTGCTGGTATTTGCACATCTCGCCCTGAACTGGAGGTGGATGGTGGCAACGACGCGGGATATCATGCAGAAAGGATGGTAAGAGAGCGATACCGGCCCATTGCGATCTCAGGTTCTGCGGAATGCGTTTCCTCCTAAAACAATACTGATCGCCATGCGGGCACCGCAGTGAAGAGAACGGGAAGCCACAGGGATCGCATTGTATGTGACTCTCTCATCAGATACTTGAGGGGGGTGCGGTAGTGCTGATCTACCTGACGAACCCGTGGCATCCCGGATCAGATAGGCAGGTGAGAGGGATAATCCTTTCAATGGTAACAAAATCAATAGAACCTGACTCTGGCGAGCTGATCCTGATTAAAGGGTATAATTGCCGATTTTTCCTGAGAGGGCAGCCAGGCAATATCTATTGAATTAGTAATATTTTAACATATTTATTTAACAATAATTATTTATACGCCGACACCAGATTGATAAGCGACCATGGTCAGATCCCCAAATCTGACGTGGTCGCCAGGGGGGCTTTCTGACTCTACCACCAATCCGGGAAGTCAAACGTCCCCCGCTACATACCTCAAATGCCCGTATATCAATTATTCGATATACCTGTCAATACTGCCCCAAATACCCCGATACCACTTTTTCGATCTCCTTTAGCATTAAATACCATAAGGCGCGATACCCCCGTATCCTGCAGGGAGGAGACGCTGGCCCCGATGCCGCATCGCTGGTGTCCCGCTCCGAGCACCCCATCGCGAAGGGCATTGCCGCGTATGAACAGGATCACCTTTCGGTGGAGAACTTCCGATCCATCCC
>JAVVFN010000067.1:4303-7740 GCA_032250645.1 Methanomicrobiaceae archaeon
GGTGATGGTGGTCAGCACCGGCTACCTGCGTGAGCAGGGCATTTCCATGGAAGATGAACGCATCGGCACCCTCTCCGCCGAGGGAAAAACCGTGGTCTTTGTGCTCGTCGATGGAGAGGTCTGCGGGGCAATCGCCCTTGCCGACGTCATCCGCTCCGAATCGAAGGAGGCCGTGGCTCAGCTCTCGGCACAGGGGATCCGGTGCATGATGCTCACCGGGGACAGAACAGAGGTGGCAGAATGGGTGGCTGAAAAGATTGGCCCCGACGAGTACTTTGCCGAGGTCCTCCCCCAGGAAAAGTCCGAGAAGATCCGGTCCATCCAGAAGCGGGGGCTGGTGGTGGCGATGGTGGGCGATGGGGTCAATGACGCACCTGCACTCGCCCAGGCGGATGTGGGGATCGCCATCGGCGCAGGCACGGACGTTGCGGTGGAGACTGCAGATATCGTCCTCGTGAAGAGCAATCCGCAGGACGTAGTCCAGGTCGTCGCACTGGGAGAGGCCACCTACCGGAAGATGGTCCAGAACCTGGTCTGGGCGACCGGCTACAATGCTTTTGCCATCCCGCTTGCGGCAGGGGTGCTTGCAGAAGCGGGGGTCATCCTCAGCCCGGCGGTGGGTGCCCTGCTCATGTCGCTCTCGACCGTGATCGTCGCGGTGAACGCCCGCCTGCTCAGCATGTAGATGAGGAGTGGAGAACCGCGGATTCGGCGCAAAAACCAAAAGATTAAGCCTTCTCGGGATAGTGCATCTATTGATCCCGGTCCTCAGAACTCGCCGGTTCCGAGAGCGGGGTACAGGGGGTGAATCGCGTTGCATATCCACTATATCTTTGCGCACCCGAAGCCGACATCGTTCAACACCGCGATGTTTCAGGTCGCGCTCGAGACATTGAGGGAGAAGGGAGATGATATGAAGGTCTCCTCCCTCTATGCCATGCATTTCAATCCGAACTTCGGCCCGCACGACTTTACCAGAAGGCTTCGCCGGGACAGGCTTGATTCCCTGGCCGAGGCGCTTCACGCGGCACAGAACAACAGCTTTGCCCATGACATCGCAAACGAGATGAAGAAGGTGAAGTGGGCAGATATGCTGATCTTCCATTTCCCGGTATACTTCTCGTCCTGCCCCGCGATCATGAAGGGCTGGTTTGACCGGGTTTTCCAGGCAGGATTCGCATTCAATCCCGAAACGGGGGAGATCTATGATCGGGGTCTTCTCAAGGGGAAGAAGGCGCAGATCGTCTGCACCTGT
This sequence comes from Methanomicrobiaceae archaeon, assembly GCA_032250645.1. Lineage (GTDB taxonomy): Archaea > Halobacteriota > Methanomicrobia > Methanomicrobiales > Methanomicrobiaceae > JAVVFN01. The sequence goes on from JAVVFN010000067.1 coordinate 5,559, forward strand.
GCGGCAACTGAGGACGAGTACTCGGCAGGAGGGCTGCACGGGGATATCCATGAGCTCCTCAAGCCCATCACCCATGGCACCCTCGAATATACAGGCCTGGAGGTGTTGCCGCCCTTCATCGTCTACGGGGCTTATGGGCAGACGAGAGAGGAAGGAAGGGAATCGATGGACCGGTACCGGGAATTTCTCAAAAAGCTCTAGCATATCTTTTTTATTGCGTTCCGGGCAGGTGGTGGCAGAAAATATTGGGTTCAGATGGGATCGGTCACGGTCCAGTCCGGCCAATGGGCGGTCAGGAGGCCCGCCGCTTCCTCTTCGTCCCCCCGTACACAGACGTAGAGAAATCCAGCACCCATATGGATAGATCGATCTCAGCAAAACGCTCCGGATATACCGCCTTTGCCATTACCCCACCTCGAGGGGATATTCGAGGTCACAGGGTGTCCATGGGAGCAGGACCACTCTTCTGTTCTTGACTGCGTCCTGCTCCGGAGGTCCTGGTAGTACAGGGATTCACAGAACTCCCTGACCGGATGGGAGCCGTAATCGGGGGGGAGGGTTGATCTCGAGATGTGCCGGTACCCGGATTTTTCGGGGAACGCAGTAGCTGCAGGGCCGGATCTCCCCGGGACTTTCGCGGGAGAACGATGAATTGAGGTTCAGGACAACCTCGCGCCCGCAACTACTTGAAGGCGACCAGCACCGCGTACATCTCGTACCAGTACGGGCAGAGCACCCGGTCAAACCCCGCTTCTTCCAGAAGCGAGAGGTAACCGGATACGGTGGAGAGGATCGGGATCGCCTCGTCAAAAGAGGATATCATCAGCTCCTCCTCCTCCTCCGAAAGATCCGACTGCTGCATATAGTGCCGCCAGTGAGCGAGGTACATGCCAATCTCCCATTCCTGTTCGGGGAGAAAGACATCACCGATGATGAGCCTCCCTTCGCGGGTGAGGGACCGGGCGATCTTCTGCAGCAGGGTGAGCCGCTCTTCGGGCGGGATCGCGTCCAGGCAGCAGGAAGAGACGACCACGTCAAAGGTGCCTTCCGGCCACACGACCCGGAGATCCCCCTCAAGAAAGGTGACACCTTCAAGTCCTGGTTTTGCCCTTGCCACCGCGAGCATGCCTGGATCGCGGTCGATGCAGGTGATCGAGGCATCCGGGATTGCTTCGCGGATGAACCCGGTGAGAAACGCGGTCCCGCACCCAAGCTCCAGGATCTTTACGCTTCCCCCCGGGATAAACTCAAGGATGGTCGAAAAAAAGGTCTCCCAGTTCGGGAGCGCCCGCCGTTCCACCTCCTCGTACCGGTCAGGCGTGACAGATCCTCCCCGATAATTCCCCACTCTCTTCATTCGTATCTCACATCATAATTCATCTGCACCCCGCGACCTATCCCCTCACTCCTCCTGCGCAGGCCGGAATGCGACGAGGCCGCCTGAAAACATTCAGAAACTTGCCAGGGGAGTGCTTGAAAAATATATATTGCTATAGGGATCTGAAGAAAATTATAGATTAAAGGGGATGTTACCCGCCGCACTCGCCGTCCCAGCGCTCAAAGCCCTTCTGGATCTCCTCTGCGGTCTCGGCCCTCTCCTTTTTGATACGTTCGATCATGTCTTCCTCCTCGGCCTCTGCGTGCTCCTTCAGTTTCTCCACCGCAATGATCTGGTCTGCACGGTAGTAGAGATGGGTCGCATCGATCTGTGCAAAGACCTCACCGTCGACGGTCTCCAGGCTCTCCACCTTCCCTTCCGTCCCGGTGCGGGGATACCGCACCTTGAGCCCGATTGCAACCTCGCTCGTGTCCATGGGTAAGGATGGGAGGGGATCGGCATAAAACCTTTATGCAACCCGCAACACCGCGGAAAGAGACGAAGGTTCATATGGGATGCATTCTCTCCTCTCTATCGGGTTATGCTTCCGGATTCTTTCTCCTGCGTGCTGGTGGCGTGGGAGGAGTCGGCGCGGCTTGCCCGCGTGCTCTCTCTTGCCATCCGGGCATCCGGCTACCGCCCTGACCTCGTGGTTGCCATCGGCCGGGGAGGTTATGTACCTGCACGTGTGGTATCCGATTACCTGTTGTTCCGTGACCTGACTACCATCAAGATGGAGCACTGGGGTGTAGCTGCCACCATTGATGAGCAGGCTCACATACGGTTCGGCCTGTCCACCGACAT
>JAVVFN010000068.1:0-7706 GCA_032250645.1 Methanomicrobiaceae archaeon
GGGGCAGCCGCCTTGTTTATCTGGGGGGGAAGAAAACTGCCGAATATTTCCAGTCAGGAGGGTATGACCTGATCATCACTCACGATCTCGAGAGTTATGATGCCCTGGAAGGATATGAAAAACGGACCTACAGGGCACGCTACTGGTTTTCCACCTACGAGACTAAGGATCGGCTGCTCACCTACTACTTCCTGCGGGATGGTGAGCCGGGAACCATGAACTGGGACGTATTTATCAAAAAAGTGTGAATTATCCGAGTTCGTCCCAGCGGTAATACCGTTTGTAGAAGACATACCCGACAATTCCCGCAATGGCGAGCACCGCAATGATGAGGATATAGGGGAAGATTCCGCCGACGTCGATCCCGAGGCCCCCTTCGCCGATCTCTGCCCTGAGCGAGATTGAAGCGTTCAGCGCTTCCTCAGCCTTGTCGAGTGCATTCGTGGCCTGGCTCCTGGCGCCGCTGTAGTCACCGGTACTCTGTTTGTCCTTTGCCAGCGTCAGCAGCGTGTTCGCATTATCAAGCTGGGTAGAGATGGTGAGGACCCGCGCATCGCTCGCCATATTCCGCTCTTCTTTAAAGTAGGTAAGATGCGAATCCACCTCGCCAATGGTGTATTCTGCGTCCTCGATGACCTTGGCAGTCCATGCCTGGTCAAGAAGCGCATTACCTTCGGTGATGAGTGTTCCCGCGGTGGTAAGATGGGTTTGTGCGGTTGCATACGAGGACGTTTTTGCCTTGGTGATGGCTTCCTTGGCAGCGAGATATTTCTCCTCGGCAGATGCGGTATTCACGCCGTCTGCGGCACGGGCATCGATACTGGACTGCAGGTCGCTAAGCTCCTGCTCCCGTACTTCGATCAGCGTCTTGACATCCTCGGGGTTCACGAGGTTTCTCTCCCGCAAATACTCGCTGTTCTTCACCATATCGTTGTCTTCATCGATCTGGCGAAGCCGGAAGATGGCGATCTTGGAACTGGTGGCCGATTCAGGAGCAATGCCCTCGAGGAAGTAATCCACCTGGATATCGGTCTCCTCGGGGTAGGAAAGAACCCACCCGGTGAGTGAGAGATAACGGCCCCCTTTCGTTGTTTCCTGACCAACCCCATTTACCTTGATGGTGTAGGTCCATTTCATGTCATCCAGATCCGTATACGCCTCCAGCATGTGATCGGAAGGGAATGTCGCATCCCCTGCTCCTGTAAGAGAGATCACGCACTTCACCGTGACCCGGTCCCCTGGAACGAGGTCTCCTGTGGAGGGAGTGACCTCGATCGAATCCACCTCATAATTTACTGCGGCAGACACCGCCTGCACGCAGGCGATGAGTACCAGCGCAATCAGTATGTAAAACCAGCCTCGTTTCATAGCTCCTCACTCGAATAATGGCTCGACATTCTCGTCAAACATGGTAGAACGGCGCTCCTTGGATTTCAGAACGTCCTCTTTGGTCTCCTTGGCAATCTCTAATAGCTCGCGGATCCTCGGGGCTTCGGACACAGACGCCAGCACCACCACCGCCGCGACCTTGCTGCTCTCCAACGGATAGTCGCCGCCCCGCACCTCGATCCCGGCAATGTTCTCCTCCACCCAGCTCTTGGACTTCTCCACGCCCTTGCGGTCCAGCTCATCAGGAGGGCCGGCAATGAGGACGAGCGCCCGTTCGGAGGTGGTGTAATCACAGGGGAGCGTGAGCCTGCCCAGCATGGCCCTCCTCACCAGTGCGATGATCTTGGCCGCCTTATCCTCCCCGGTGAGGACCTCCTCGGCACCCTCCTTCTTTTTCATCTTCTTTAAGCCGCCAAGAATCCCCTTCTTCTTGGTGCGGTTGCTGATCACATCGCTGGTGGCATAGCCGATGCTGGTGATCCCGCCTCCCCGGAGCGTGTTCACGATCTCGCTGGAATCGACCACCATCTCCCCGACACCGACCTTCCCCACTTCCCCGGCGCGGAACAGCACGCCGAACCTCCGGACGATCTCCTCGTTGAGGCGCTGGTACGCGGTCTTCACACTCTCCCCCTCGTTCTTCCAGGCACTGTTGTCGAAGATGAAGACATTGTCCGATTCCTTCACCAGAGTCCCGAGGCTTCGGGCGGCGTTGTATGAATAGAGCCTCCCTTCCTCGGGAGCAGGAATGATGCCGAGCGAATAGACGGGTTCCCGGTAGATCCTTTTGAGGTGGCGGGCGAGTACCGGAGAGCCGCCTGAACCGGTTCCTCCCCCGAGGCCGGCGATCACCACGAAGGCGTCGATATCGTGCGTACCGCGTGAATCGACCGCGCTGATGATACTGTCGATCTCATCTGCAGTGATCTTTGCTCCCGTGACATTATCGGTTCCGACCCCATGTCCCTTCACCACCGTCTGGCCTATCAATATCCGGTCCTTGAGGGGGATGTGCTTCAGGCCCATGAGATCTGTGCGGGCTGTATTGACGGCGATCGCACGAAAATTGTTCCCTCCGGTTCGCTTGTCCTGTTCGATGAACATATCTGCAATCTTGCCGCCCGCCTGGCCAAAACCGATGAAAAACACTCTCATGTGGGAAACACCATCCGAATGGAATAGAAGATATTGGTCTTGAGAGTTAAAGAATTTTTATTATCCTACCTGTGGTGAGAGAAACTCAAAAACTTTCTTATGCGCCCCAATTAATTATATTTGAGTGATGGACATCTGTATCATTGGCGGGGGCCTGTGCGGGCTCTCGGCTGCATATCGGCTTGCAGAACATGCACATATAGACCTGCTGGAAGCAAAACCCGCCCTCGGCGGTTGCCTTGGATCCATGCCCTGCAATGATACGTGGATCGAACAGTTCTACCACCACTGTTTTTCAGGAGATACGCACCTGCTCGCACTTATCAGGGAACTGGGACTCGAAGATCGTCTCGAGTGGCTGAGCGGTTCCACAGGGTACATGGTGGAAGGGCGCATCTTCCCGCTCACCACCCTGGTGGAGATCCTGAAGTATCCCCACCTTTCCCTCTCTGATAAGATCCGGCTCGCATGGCTGACCCTCCGATCAAGGAACATGGATGCCGGATCACTCGATGATATTACCGCAAAGGAATTCATCCTCTCCACCTGTGGAGAACATGCTTATGCATCCTTCTTCGCACCGCTCCTCAGGAGCAAATTCGGAATCCTCGCAGAACAGGTCTCAGCCGCATGGCTCATCTCAAGGATTGCCATTCGATCGGACAGGCGCTCGGGAGGGGAACGCCTCGGATACCTCGCCGGGGGATTCCGACAATTGATCCTGTCGCTGGAAATGCACCTTCTCGCGAAGGGGTGCGACATTCACACCAGCACGCCCGCGCGCTCCCTTGAGCGTGAGGGAGAGGTCTGGCATGTGAATGGGAAACCATATGACGCAGTCATCGCCACCATCCCCCCGGCTGCAATCGTCGCGCTTGGCGGGCCCGCCATGCCGGAGATCCCCTACCAGGGGGCAGCCTGCATGACGCTTGCGCTTGCCCGTGACCCGGCAGAAGGTATCTACTGGCTGAACCTCGCGGACCATGCGCCGTACGGGGCAGTGGTTACCCATACCAACTTTGCCCCGTTCGACCGGTATGGATCGCATATTGTCTATCTTGCTTCCTATTTCAGCGGGCCTTTCCCGGAGGACGGAGGGAGGGTCATGCTGGAGGACTTTGCGCGCCGGTTCTCGATCGCAGAAGAGGAGATACTGTGGCACCGCCTCACGGTCGAACCAGCAGCAGGGCCGGTCTATACCATCGGATACCGCGATCTCATCCCCCCTTATGAAAAAGGAGGACTCTACTGCGCGGGCATGTACTCCCGTCCCAACTACCCGGAGAGGAGTATGGAAGGATCTGTGGTGGCAGGGGGAGAGGTGGCAGCGCTGGTCAGGGAGAGATTGGCGTGACGGCCCGCAGATGCGATGTTAGCGCGGTGCTTCCCGTATATAATGACAGGGCGGCACTGGAAACGGCAATTCCCATCTCCATTGAAGCATTATCCGCAATATCCGACGACTTTGAATTGATCGTTGCAGAGGACGGGAGTTCTGACGGGAGCCAGGACCTCGTCATGGAATGGGCGGGAAAGGATGAGCGGATCCGTCTCCTTCACAGCGACGAGCGTCTTGGGCGGGGAAATGCCCTCAACCGTGCCTTCAGGCAGGCATGTGGCGCGATTGTCTGCTACTATGATGTGGATCTCGCCACCGATATGCGCCATCTGCCCCAGCTCGTAAATGCGGTGCGAGGGGGGTGTGATGTGGCCACCGGTTCACGATTGATGGAGGACAGTGACGCAGAAAGGACGCCTGAAAGGGCAATTGCCAGCGGGGGCTATAATTTTCTGGTCCGTATGATGCTCGGGAGCAGGCTCCAGGACCACCAGTGCGGGTTCAAGGCATTCTGCAGGGAGCGGTTGCTTGCGCTCCTCCCGGAGGTGGATGCCGGCCACTGGTTCTGGGACACGGAGGTGCTGGTCCGCGCCCAGGCGAGAGGGTTCCGGGTATGTGAGTTCCCCGTCCGGTGGAGACCGGGGAAGAGCACCACAGTCCGGCCGAGAGACGTGATCCTGATGGGAACCGATGTCATCCGCCTCTGGTGGCGCCTTTTATGAAAAGAGATGCAGGCGCGGTCCTGATCTCCACCATAGCGGCAGGGGGGATCATCGCGTTCATGCTCTACCGTGTCTGGGGAGACCTCGTCATCGCGCTGGAGAGTGCCCGGTTCTCGCTCCTGTCCATCGCAGTACCTGTCTGCGTGCTCGCATGGGTACTGCGGGGCGGTCGATATGCCTTCATCCTGCGAGGGTGCGGCATCCAGGGTGGATTGTGGCTATCCACGGCAACAATATTCGTATCGCAGACTGCAAACCTCATCATTCCTGCCCGGCTTGGGGACCTGGTCAGGATGGTGATCCTGAATCACGAAAAGGGGGCGGCATATTCGAGCGGGTTTTCATCCCTGGTGGTCGAGCGGATATTTGATATCATGAGTGTGGCGCTTCTGGGCGCCCTCGCAATCCCGTTCGTACTGAACGTACCTTCATGGTTCTATTCGTTGATCGCCCTCCCGCTGATCGGAGGAGCGGCTTTTCTTCTCTTTGTGATCATCTCGGGGAGAATAGGATCAGAGAACCGTTACCTCACCATGATCCTCTCGATCCTCGGAGAGGTGAAGAACGCGTCCATGAACCTCCGCTCGTTCGCGGTCATCGGCAGCTATTCGCTCATCATCTGGCTGGTCGATGTCGCCGTCTGCATGACCGTGGCGGTCATATTCGGAGTGTGGATACCATTTTCAATCGTCGTGCTCGCAATCGTCATAGGAAACCTGGTAAAGGCGGTTCCCATCACCCCGGGCGGAGTAGGTACCTATGAACTCTCGCTGGCCGTCACCTTCGAGCTTGCCGGGTTGGCGCCCGCAACCGCCACACTCATCGCGGTGATCGACCACCTGATCAAGAACCTTGTCACCCTTGCAGGGGGCGTGGCATCCATCTATATCTTTGGTGACTGGTCGGTTTCTCTTCTGAAAAGAGCCTTTTCGAGAGAGATCCGGAGGGAAAATCTCAGGTGAACGGCATTCTGCAGCTCATGGATGTGGGGGCCTGGCTCCTTTTGGTCAAGGGGATCCAGCTCTCCCTCTATCCGGCACTCCGCGGGGGTTTCGGGAAACTATCGTATGCCGCTGCCTTTCCCGTTTCATTGCTCCTGTTCACTGTTTTCTCCTGGTATGCGGGCTATTTCGGGATCCCTGTGCAGGCGGCATTGGTCCCGTTTCTCATCCTATTAGCCTTCTTTGCCGCAAAGGGGGACTACACAGCTGCAGATATCAAAAGCAATCTGCGGTGGGATGTGGTCTTCCTTCTCGGCTTTCTCTTCCTCTTGGAAGTCCGTTATTTCAATCCCTCCATCTCCTACGCGGAGAAGTTCATGGACCACGCATTCCTCGCATCCGTCATGCGGACGCCCGTGGTTCCCCCGCCGGACCCCTGGTTTGCAGGCGGGTCCCTTGCCGTCTATTACTACCTCGGGCACTGGATGATGGGCACGGTCGCCATCACAGCCGCAGTCCCCTCTCCGGTGGCCTTCAACCTGATCTTGCCGACGGTCTTCGGGCTCTCTGCGGTGAGTCTCTATGCGATCGGCACCCTGTTACTCCGCAGATTCCAGTTCATCCCTCTTCTGGCACTCTTTGCGGTCAATCCCTCGTTCCTCCTCCACCTCGCCTCCGGTGAAGGCCTCCTCACGATCCTGTGGGAGAGTACCCGCACCATTGAAGGTGCCATCACCGAGTATCCGCTCTTCTCCATGCTCTGGGGGGATCCCCACGCCCACGTGATATCCCTCTTCAACCAGGCATTTCTTATATTCGCCTTAATCATGACCTACCTCCGCTGGACCGAACTTGATACGAGAGGGAGGTGGATCCTTTCAGGGGCGATTGCACTCTCCCTTGGAACAATGCCCCTGCTCAACAGCTGGGACGTCCTTGTCTATGCCCCGGTGGTGCTCATATTCGGGTTTCTCACCTGGAGAGATAGCAGCACCTCCCTCCAGGGAGCTCCCGAAGCCAGGAAATTGCTCCTGCTGGTGCCACCCATCTCGATCGCCCTCTACCTCCCTGCCTATTTTATGCTCGATACCCGGGGAATTGGCGGCATTGGGCTCGTCTCAGAACCGACCGCTATCGTCCCATTCCTCCTGGTTTTCGGATTTTTTATTGCCATCTTCACCTGGGAGATAAAGGACGAGATGATCAGGTATCCTCTCCTCATCGTCCCATCCCTAGTCCTTTTCATTGCAGGGTACGGAGGTGCTGCGGCAGCATTCCTTCCGCTCTCGTTCCTTGCTGCGAGGAGGCGGAGTGACGTGGCAGACCTCCTTGCCATCATCGGCCTTGCCATCCTCACCCTCATCGAGATCGTCTACCTCGCAGACAACATGAACGGGATCTACTACCGCATGAACACGGTCTTCAAGTTCTCCATGATCGCCTGGATATTTATGGGCATCGCGGCATCTGTCATGGCCTCGCGGTGGCTGATATCACGACGGTGGTATGTGCCGGATCGCCTGCAGACCGTTGCCGCTGTCGCCATCGCGCTCCTCCTGCTGATGGTACCCCTCGGGACACAGGATATGGCGCTCGGGTACGGGAGCAGAACCCTGGACGGGCTGGCATACCTCGATGCAAGTCACCCGGGTGACGCTGCCGCGGTCCGGTACCTCCGCTCGGTCAGCGGAGACCTGACAATCGTGGAGGCAGAAGGGGATGACTACACCTATGCATCGCGGATCTCCTCGTTCACCGGGATCCCGACGCTGATCGGAATGCCGGGCCATGAACTGATGTGGCGCGGGTCCGAGGTCGGGATCGGAGATCGCAGGGTCGCAGTCAGGACCATCTATGAGGATGGAGCAAAGACACTTGACCTGATGGAGGCGTATGGCATCTCCTGCGTGTATGTCGGGTCTCTGGAAGAGGAGAAGTACCGTATCCAGCTACCCTTCTCGCTCCTTGAGAAGAGGTTCGAACAGGACGGCGCCCGTATCTACTGCCTGCCGGACGGCGATCCTGCCGTGGAAGAGATCCAGTGATCCCCTGCTCTTCCGCAAACCTTTATGCCTCGTACTGTTGAAATAATATGGCTACATCGACTGATGAGTGATGAGGGAGATACGCTACCACAGGATGGATCCTTCGATTCATCAT
>JAVVFN010000069.1:0-7010 GCA_032250645.1 Methanomicrobiaceae archaeon
GGTAGCGCCGTCGGTGACCGCAGACGAGGCAGGTGGTCACCACCCTCCCCCGGTGAACCCGCACCCTTGCGTTCACCCCGGGTACGAGGTAGGCATGGCACTTCCGGCAGAACCTCCGCTGGAGTTCACGGGGGATGCGCACCCGCTGGCGCATCGAGATGCGGCGCGCAAGTGCGACATATCTGTCGCTCAGGGCCGGTTCCTTCGGAAAAACTTCTGAAGCCTCTCGAAACAGAATATCCATCCTTTCCCGGGCAATCCTGCGATAATCCGGGTGTTTCTTGCGTGGCGCCATGGTCATTCGCGGGCGAGGACCCTCACCCTCCGGCCCTCGATCTGGAGCAGTCCTTCGCAGAAGAGGCCGATCGCTTCCGGCAGCGCGATGTGCTCCTGAGCAAGAATACGCGCCGAGAGGCTCTCTTCATCGTCGTCGTCAAGTACCGGAACGCAGCGCTGGAGGATGATGGGGCCGGTGTCCATCCCCTCATCCACGAAATGCACCGTGCAACCCGAGACCTTCACGCCATGCCAAAGCGCCTGTGCCTGCGCGTGGAGGCCGGGGAAACTGGGGAGCAGGGCAGGGTGAATGTTAATCAGCCTGCCACAATATCTCCTGACTACATTGCCGCCCAGGATGCGCATGTAGCCGGCAAGGACAAACAGGTCGGCAGAGGCATTCTCCATCGCCTGTAAAAGCCCATCCTCATACGCCCCTCTCTCTCTGAAGGATGCAAAGTCGACCAGCTGCACCGGGATCCCCGCTCTCCTTGCACGTTCGATGGCATATGCCTGCGGGTTGTCCGTGATCAGGGAGCCGATCGTGACATGAAGCCTCCCGGATTCGACCGAATCGATGATCGCCTGGAAATTCGAACCCCTGCCTGATGCAAGTACAGAGACTCTCTTCATGATCCTTCCTCGCCTCCCATCTCTCCGGGCAGGATCACCTTGATCTCCTCGATCCTCCGTCCTCTCATCCGCATGACTACGAGCCTGATCTCCTGCTCCTCGAGGGTGACCACCTCTCCGCGGTAGGGGATGTGGCCCAGCCGGTCGATCATCAGGCCTCCCAGCGTCTCATAGGACTCGTCGAGCGGCAGATCGATCTCCAGTTCCTCGTTCACCCGGTCGACCCATGCCCGGGCATCGACGATATAGACCCCTTCGCCGATGGGCTGGATGGACGGTACCTCCTGGTCGAACTCGTCGATGATCTCGCCCACCAGTTCCTCGAGGATGTCCTCAATGGTGACGACACCTGCAAAGGAGCCATATTCGTCGACCACTATGGCCATATGCACCTTCCGGGACTGGAGCTCGTTGAGAAGTTCGTCGATTTTCTTGCTCTCAGGGATGAAGAGAGCCTCATACATCAGTCCCTTGATGGAGAGCTCCTTCTTCTTGGTGTAGATGGTCGCGAAGACGTCCTTGACGTTCAGGACTCCCAGGATATTGTCGATATGGTCCTGGTAGACAGGGATCCGTGAAAACCCGGTCTCATTGAAGATATTAATGGACTGTTCAAGGGACGCGGTGATATCGATCATCACCACGTCGGAACGGGGGGTCATGATCTCCCTCGCGTAGGTGTCGGCGAACCTGAAGACGCGGTGTAGCATCTCGTGTTCCTCTTCTTCGATCGTCCCCGCCTCCTCGCCCACATCGATCCACTGCTTGATCTCCTCCTCGGTGACGGGCGGATGGGCCAGCTCCCCGATGGAGAAGATACGCTTGATCCCGTCGTAGACAAGGAGAAATGGGTAGAAGAGGTAGGAGAGCACCAGGATCACCCGTGAAGCGATGAGTGCAACCCGCTCTGCCGACCTTGCTGCCCAGACCTTTGGGCCGATCTCGCCGAAGACCAGCATGAGCAGGGTCACAACCCCTGTGGCAATCCCTACCCCCACATCTCCATAGCGGTCGATGGCGATCGAGGTGGCGAGGGCAGCCGCCGCCACGTTCACCACATTGTTACCGATGAGGATGGTGATCAGGAGGTGGTCGACATTCTGCTTGAGTTTCTCCAGCGCCCTCGACCCTCTCCGCTTCTGCTCGATGAGCGTACGGACTTTCGCCTGGTTGATGGAGATGAGTGCGACCTCTGATCCGGAGAAAAAACCGGAAAGCAACAGGCATATCACAAAGAGCAAGATCTTGCCGCTTTCCGAAATCATGGCAAACACGCCGCAATAGCAGCCCAAATAATACGGTGGTTCATAAACGCCTTTTCAGCTCAATCATTCAATGTCAAGTATAATAAAATCAGCGTTTATTCAGATATTTTTCCAAATAGTCCACTTCCCGCGAGAGCAGGGTGATCTTCTCTTCAGATCCGAGGTCGTGGGTAAAGTGCCGATCCTCGATCTCAAGGGTGAGACAGCCCTCATACCCGTATTCTGCAAGGAGCGAGAGGATCGCGCCCACCTCCGGGTCCCCTGCGACCGGGAGATGGATCTTCCCTCCCCGATAGCCGCTGACATGCACGTTGGCAAGCCGTGTGACGCAGCAGTCCAGGTACCGCTCGACCTCGATGGTGGACTTTGCGAGCGCATGCGCGATATCGAGTGTGAAATAGAGCCACGGTTCCTTATCCAGGAGTTCTGACACCTCCTCGGGAGAGCAGAGAAGCGAGGAGATCGACTCTTCCATGTTCTCGAGTGCGACCTTAGTGCCGATATGCCGGGCCGCACCGCGGACCTGCTCAAGATAGTATTCGAACCGGAGATATTCCGGACGGCTGGGAGGACGCCTGACCGTCCGTTTCCCCGGGTGGAGCGTGATCACCGAGGCGTCCAGTTGCGATGCGATATCGATTGCGAGAAGGGTGTAGTGGATGGAGACCGCGGCCACTCCCGGGTTGATGGAGCACGGGTTTAGATCGAAAACCGGACCGTGCATGGTGAGCGGCAGGAGATCCGGGTGGGAGGCAGCGACCGAGAGCAGGTCGTCTACCGGGAGCTGGCGGAGCCAGAAGTGCGGGGTCTCCATCCAGAATTCGATCCCGTCGAGCCCCGCCTCCTCCGCATAATCAAAGATCAGATCGGTCTGATATTCGTTGAAAAACATGCTCGAGACGGCAATCTGGGCCATAGTACACTTTCTTATGTTTTATCCCCCTAAATAGAAACTGATGGATAATGGCGGGCGCATCAGCGCCTCTTCCGTCCCGTTTGAGATAAGAACAGTCCGCGAAGTCTCCCGAACCATCGCCCGCCTGCTGGATAATGCCGACCTGCAGGAGATCTGGGTGACCGGGGAGATACGGGACCTCCGCCGGCAGGCGAGGGGTCATATGTACTTCTCCCTCTCCGAGGTCGCGGAAGGGTCGACCTTTCAGGTCCGGTGCGTCATGTGGAACAGCTTCGCACGGGAACTCTCCTTTGATCCCGGCGATGGTGCGAAGGTGCTGGCCTGGGGGAGCGTTGAGGTCTACGAGCCCCATGGGAAATACCAGCTTGTGGTCCGTGATCTCCGGCTCGCCGGAACCGGGGAGAAACACCTTCTCGTCCAGAGATGGAAGGAGATGCTCGCAGGCGAGGGGCTGTTTTCAGCCGAACGTAAAAAACCCCTGCCGCGGATGCCGGCACGGATCGGCGTGGTTACCTCGTCCACCGGCGCCGCAAGGAGGGACGTCGAAGAGGTGATCGCCCGCCGGTTCCCGCTCCAGGTCATCATCTCTCCAGCCTCGGTGCAGGGGGAGGGCGCCTACCTCGAGATCGTCCGTGCCCTCCAGCGCATCGACGGCACCGTCGATGTGATCATCCTCGGGCGTGGTGGAGGTTCTTTCGAGGATCTCTTTCCCTTCAACCACCCGGAGGTGGTGCGTGCGGTCGCGTCCTGCACGACGCCCGTGGTGAGCGGGATCGGCCACGAGACCGACGTTACGCTCGCGGACCTCGCGGCAGACGTGCGTGCGCCGACCCCTTCGGCTGCGGCGGAGATCGCGGTACCGGACCGCAACGCGCTCCTCGCGAAACTCGCAAGCCTGGCCGAAGGGCTCAGTCGCGCCGCGCAGCGGAGGGCCGAGCGTTCAGTGGAGCGATACACGGAGATCAGGGTCAGGCTGAAGCCCTCCCGCCTCCTCCGGCATATTGACGGGGAGAGGGAACGGGTCATGGACATTGACGGGCGGATCAGGCGCGGTATCGCGGGGAGAATAGACCGCGAGATGCAGCTGGTCCGGCAGTTGAAAGCGGGCCTTGAGGCATGCAACCCCGACCGCCCGCTCGTGCACGGCTACGCGATCGTCGAGAAGGAAGGAAGGGTCGTCACTCTTGCACGGGATCTGGCGAGAGGGGACCGGATCACGGTGCGGATGCAGGATGGGTCTGTGGTGACCCGCGTTCTGGAGGTGGAAGATGCAGAGAACATATGAGGAACTGCTTGAGGAACTGAAGGATATCGTGCGGAAGATCGAGGAGGGGAACATCTCCCTTGACGAGAGCATCACCCTGTACGAACGGGGCGCAAAGCTGATCAGGGAATGTGAGGGGATCCTGGAGGATGCAGAGCTGCGGATTCACCAGATCGAGGAGGGATGAACGCCACCATCCGGACGGTGAGGAAAGATCCTTCTTTCAAGGCCGAGATCAGCTCCCGCGGCATAGACCGGGCCGCGTAATCAGAGAAGATGCCGACAGTCCTCCCGCAGATAAAACTGCTGGTCCGCCAAACGAGATCCGTGGGATGGTCAAAGGTCATCCTGCCGCTTCCCCTTGAGATCACGGTCAGGCTGACTCCTCTCGCGGTGAGGGTGGTGTGGAGGTATGCCCGGTCATCGGCAAGGACGCGGGTGAAGGCAGGGGAGAGTTCCGCCGCCCCCTTGTCTGCTGCGACCCCGATGATGCAGTCCCCTGCCGGGGAGAGCATCTCCTCACGCGTGACCTCGAAGGTGGTCGGGTGCATTCCGGAGATGGCCGGGTGCCCGCGGCAGAGGATCGATTCTTCCGCTTCCATCATTCGCGTAGGGATCGTGTGCGGCGAAGGTAGATGAAGGTGGACGTAATCGATATCATGCCCGCCGCCTTTCAGCTATGCAGATGAGCACATACCTCCAATGTCCTGCCTGCGGCGAGAAGGCCGAGCACGAGATCCTGAGAGACCGGGAAGAACTGCTGGTGCGCTGCCCGCACTGCGGCCACGTATACCGCACTCCGTCCGAGCAGGGAAGTCCTGTCATCGCGTGCAAGGCGATCGTGAGCCGGGAGAAAGAGTCGAAGGTCTGCACGGTCGAGCTCCTGAAGGGCGAGGACTGCGCGACCGGGGACCTCCTGGTCGCCATCTGCGACGGCGAGCCGGTGGGGGCAGAAGTGACCGGGATAGAGGTCGGGGAACGCAGGGTGGAGCGGGCAATCGCAGGTGAGATCACCACGCTCTGGATGAGAAGGATAGAGGACGTGCTGGTCTATGCATCGGTGCATGACGGGCGCATCACCATCCCGCTCGCCGAGCGTCTGCCCGGGGAGGAGGACATCGAGGTCGGCAGGGAGTACCGGTGGGGGCAGGTCCGGTTCAGGGTGGACCGTATCAAGCTCCGGAGCGGTTCCCTGATACGGAAAGCGGGCTGGAAGGCCTATGCAAGAAAGATAAAAAGGGTATACGGGACAAAATTATAGATATTTTTTAATCGCGTCTTCCAGCTCCTCGCGGTGGATCACGCCTTCAAAGCGTTCCTTGACGTCCTCGTCCTCCAGGATGAGGATGGTGGGCGTTACCCTGAGATGGTACTGTTCAATATATTTGGGATTTTTCACTGCGTCGATCTCCTCGATCTCAACACCGAGATCTGCACTCACCTCCCGGTTGATGGGTTTCTGCTCCTCGCAGCCCATGCATCCTTCCTGGTGAAAACAAAGTATCTTGAGAGCCATATATGAAAAATGGGGTTGTATTATAAATATTATCCCCTCTTCTCAGCCGCTGATATCCCGCACGATCACCTCGACCTCCGGATACCCGTACCCGAGGAGGAGGCCGTCTTCCCCTTTCTCCAGCACCTCTGCCCAGCGGATGGGGACTTCGGGGGTCTCGTTGTCCACCGGGATGATGGGGGCGGTCGCAAAGCCGAGTGGCACCCAGTCGCCGACCGCGGCCTCGGTGAAGTTCCCGCCGATCATCTCGAACTGTGACGGGGTGAGGGTACTCTGCAGGTCGCCGCCGAATGGGAAGGGGATGGTCTTCTGTGCATTCAGGCGCATCCCCAAGATCTCTTCGCCGATGGTCTCGATCTCGGGGGCGAAGAGGGCAAACTGCACCGTGCCCATCGAGTAGTAGACCTCTACAGGGGTGACGTTCTCGACCGTCCCGTTGGCCACCAGGGAGAGGCGGGACGTGTAGCCGACCGTATATCCCTCATCATACCCGCTCTCCACCACCTGCTGGACGGACGAGATGACCGGACGCCCCTCTCTTGTCCTGAGGGTGTAGTCGATGATCACGGATGACCCTGGCTTTACGTTCTTGAAGATGCTGAAAAATCCCATATTCAGGGTGAAACCGGCAACGGCAAGTACGAGGACCAGAATGACTGCAACCTTGGAGACCGTGCCAAACCAGTCTTTCTGCTTGCCTTTTCCCTGTTTTTTCATCCAGGTACTATCACACCCGGAAGATGATAAATCGTGCCTTTGGTCCAGGATCGCCCGGGAGAGGCAGCCAGCAGCGCACCCCTTCCCTGCCGATCCCTTGAAGAATCGCGAGGTCTAACCCTGTTCTGATGGACAAGAAGAAGGTCAAGGATTACATGACCTACGACGTCGTGACCATCGATGCCAAAGGGACGGTCAAGGACGTGATCGATACCATAAAAAGAACGACCCATGACGGATTTCCGGTGGTTGACGGGCGGGAGGTGGTGGGCTACATCTCTGCCCGCGACCTGCTCTTTGAATACCCGAATACGCCCGTCGAACGGATCATGTCCAAGCACCTGATCGTCGCCGACCCCGAGATGAGCATCAACGATGCTGCACGGGTGATATTCCGGTCCGGCATCCAGAAGCTGCCTGTGG
>JAVVFN010000069.1:7020-7695 GCA_032250645.1 Methanomicrobiaceae archaeon
GAGAATAACCTCATCGGCATCATCTCGAACGCCGATGTGATCCGTTCGCAGATCGAGCATGTCTCCCCGGAGAAGGTCTTCAACTTCATGGAGACCATCAGGACACTCCATGGGATAGAGCCCGTCCTGAAGAGGGCGAGCGTCCGGGTCGACGAGCTCCTCCCCACCCAGTCAAAGATCTACGAGGACGAGCTGGAGGGGAGGATGTATGAAATCCAGAAGGGCCTCGCGGAGCCCCTGATCGTGGTAAAACGCCCGGGAAAGCTGATCCTGGTGGACGGGCACCACCGCGCCGTTGCCGCGAAGAGGCTCGGACTCCAGAAACTCGATGCCTACGTGATCGAGATCTCCGAGGATATTGAACTGGGGATGGAGAAGACTGCACGGGCGATGAAACTGCGCACCCTTGAGGACATCCGGGTGCTCGATTATGCCCGGCACCCGCTCGTCGCGCTCACCCACCGCCTGGTGCGGCACGGCTAGGATCCGCCGGTGGAAAGATCATAGGTCCTGTTGAGCAGGTGCTCCCTGACCACCTCACCTTCTTTTACCTTCACTTCTGGCCAGATCCTCGTGCCCGAGTGGACGACCACCCGGCTCGATAGATCGCACCGCGGGCCGATGACCGTATCGTGCTCAATGCTGCAGCCATCGCCGATGACGGTGCCGTCATCG
>JAVVFN010000006.1:0-18556 GCA_032250645.1 Methanomicrobiaceae archaeon
GCGGCAGAGAGCCGGTCAAAGAGGCCCGGGTTGTCAAAGAGGACCCCGACTTTCCGGCGGAGTGCCGGGTGTGCGCCGAGCGGCTTTCCAAAGACCGTGGCCTTTCCGGACGAGGAGTGGAGGAGGCCGAGGAGGATGCGCATGGTGGTGGTCTTCCCGGCGCCGTTCGGGCCGAGGTAGCCGAAGACCTCCCCCTCATCCACCCGGAAGCCGACGTTCGTGAGGACTGCCCGCCCGTCAAAGGCCTTTGAGAGTCCTTTTACCTCGATGACGCTCATTCCACGTCCCCCTTCCGGAAGAGCCATAGCTGGAAGCCCTTCGCCGAGATGCCCATCAGGAGGATGAGGGCGATGGAGAGCGATCCGGCATCGGGGAGCGGGATGCCGAAATAGTCGAGCCAGAAGACTGCAAAGAGCACCAGGAAGGTGAGGAACCAGGAGTACGAGAGCCCGTAGGCGCCGATCTTCTTTGTCCGTTCGTCCTGCAGGTGGTAGGACTCGTCCTTCAGCAGGCGGGTGCCTGCAAGGAAGACCATGATAAAGCCCATGGAGACGGCGTAGCTCGCAAAGTTCCCATCGCCTGCTCCTGTCAGCATCTGCCAGAGGCCGACAGCGAGGAGCACGATCCCGAAGAGGAAGATGCCCGTGGTCCATGCCCGTGTCCTGTAGATTTTCTTCTGTGTCATAGTCACCACGAGAGTTGTGAGATATATCTCACATTGTGTGAGAAAAATGGCACATTATGTTATATAAATCTAACTCTTTCGTGCAGTAAATTATTTAACAAATGACCGGGGAACAGGTGATCCAGCGCATGATCCCGCTCATCGAAGAAATTGCCGCGTCCCAGTCGGCCCTCGTCTCGATCGCTGCAACTGCCATCACGGCCATCGCCATCGTCGTCCTCTTTGCTGCGATGGCCAGGATCGAGTGGCCCCGCTCCACCCTGCTCTCCTTCTTCTTCTCCCTCGAAAAGTGGCCCGCCGCGACCATCGGCGCCCTTGCCGTCTTCTCCGCCACCTTCCCCTTCGCCCGGTTTGCTGACGACCCGCTGGTGCCTAAGATCATCCTCGTCATCATCATCCTTTCCGGCATGTGGGCCTTCCTCCGGCTGGTGAGCGTCCTCCGCGGCATGGTGTACGCGTGGTACCCGGTCGACAAGGAGGACAATCTCATGGAGCGGAAGGTGCGGACCCAGTTCCAGTATATCCGCTATATCCTGACCTTCAGTATCCTCTTTGTGGGCTTCGCCGCCATCTTCTATCAGTTCGAGAGCCTCCGGACACTGGGCACCGGCCTGCTGGCCTCTGCAGGGGTCATCGGGGTCGTGATCGCCTTTGCCGCGCACCAGACGCTCGGGAACCTGCTGGCAGGGTTCCAGATCGCCTTTGCCCAGCCCTTCCGCATCGATGACGTGGTCATCGTGGAAGGAGAGTGGGGGAAGATCGAGGAGATCACTTTCACCTACGTGGTGGTCCGGATCTGGGACCAGAGGAGGCTGGTGCTCCCCATATCCTACTTCATCAACAATCCCTTCCAGAACTGGACCCGGACCAATGCCGAGATCATGGGCACCGTCATCCTGTACCTCGATTACTCTGTCCCCCTCGGCGAGGTGCGGGAGGAGCTCGGGCGGATCGTGAGTTCCTCACCGCTCTGGGACGGCCGGGTGGTCGGCCTGCAGGTGACCGATTCCACGGAGAAGACCATCACCCTTCGGGCACTGGTGAGTGCCCGGGACGCCTCGGACGCATGGGACCTCCGCTGCGAGGTGCGGGAGCAGCTCATCACCTTCCTCCAGCAGAAGCACCCGGACGCACTGCCGCGCCTGCGGGTCGAGGAGACCGGCTGAAAGGAATTTGGAAATTGTTTTGACGTTCCGGGACCAGATCAAACGCTACGAAGCTCTGCGGGCCGGAGGGACCGGCGACGCTGGAAAAACTTGGCTGGGACGAGGTGCTGGAGGAGGCGTTCTCCCGGTATGGCGGACCCTATACTGCCGGGCGGGTCTCGTGCCAGCACCGGACTGTCTATGACGTGCTCGTCCCGGGCGGCTCGATGCGGGTGGGGATTTCCGGCGCACTCCGGCGCCTGGGGAGGGCCCCTGCGGTCGGGGACTTCGTGGTGCTCGGAGGGGAGGTTAAGAGCGGGTCCTGCATGATCGTGGATATCCTGCCCCGCCGGTCGGCCCTCTTCCGCGGGGCGCCGGGCGAGGATGGCGACGAGCAGGTGATCGCGGCAAACCTCGACTTTGTCTTCGTGGTGACCGCTGCCGGTGCCGACTTCAACCTTCGACGGCTCGAGCGGTACCTCGCGGTGGTGCATGCCTCGGGTGCAAGGCCCGTCATCGTGATCAACAAGTCGGACCTCGCAGATGACTCTGAAGAACTCGCGGGGAAGGCTGCCGCGATCGCGGGAGCCGTGCCCGTGCTAGCGGTGAGCGCCCGGGAGGGCTCCGGGATGGAAGAACTCTCCTCTCTCCTTGCCCCCGGCACCACGGTTGCCCTCGTCGGCTCGTCGGGCGTCGGCAAGTCCACGCTCATCAACACGCTCCTCTGCGGCGAGGTGCAGGAGACGGCGGAGGTGCGGGAGCGGGACGGGAAAGGGCGGCACATCACCACCGTCCGCCAGCTCTTCTTCCTCCCGGGCGGGGGGATGGTCATCGACAACCCGGGGCTTCGGGAGATCCAGCTCGGGAACGCCGCCGCCGGCATGGGAGAGACCTTCCCCGAGATCGCCGCCCTTGCCGACGGGTGCCGGTACCATGACTGCCGGCACGAGGAGGAGCCCGGCTGTGCGGTCAGGGAGGCGGTGGAGAAGGGACATATCCCGCCGGAGCGGCTGGCAAGCTACCGCCGGCTTGTGCGGGAGCTCGAGTTCCAGGCCGAGAAGGCAGATATCGGGGCAAAGAGGCTCGAGAAGAAGAAGTATCGATGGATGCGGAAAGCCGCACGGAGGCTCCGCAAAGAGAAGTAGGCCCCGGACCCGGCACACTTATCCCGGAAGGTGCACTATCCCGTTTCATGAAGATTCTGGGACTGAATGCAAGCCCCCGTGGAGAGGAGAGCCGGACACTGCTGCTGGTAAACGCGGTGCTGGAGGGTGCACGCTCAGAAGGTGCCGATACCGAGCTTATCGACGTCTGCGACCTCCAGATCGAGTACTGCACGGCCTGCGGGACCTGCTATTCTACCGGGGAGTGCGTGCTGGTGGACGACTTTCCGGACCTCTTCGACCGGATGATGGCAGCGGACGGGATCGTCCTCGGGTCCCCGAACTACATCGACTCGGTCACCGCACCCTTAAAGGCGGTCTTTGACCGGATGGCAGATGCCATCCACTGCCAGACGCTCACCGGGAAGTACGGCTGCTCGGTCTGCACCGCGGGCGGGAGCGGACAGGACGAGGTGGCTGGCTACATGAACCGGGTTCTCACCAACCTCGGGGCAACCGTGGTGGGCGGCGTGGGCGTTGCGATCGGCCGGGACCCCGCTGCCCTCGGGAAGGCGGAGGAAGAGGCCTTCGCCCTTGGAAGGAAACTTGCCCAGTCGGTCCGGGGAGAGCACCGGTACCCGGAACAGGAGGAGATCCACCGCCAGCGCCGGGAGTACTTCTGCCAGCTCGTCCGGTTCAACAAAGACCGCTGGGCACACGAGTACGACTGGTACGTCCGGATGGGGTGGATGCCCGGAGAGAAATAATCCCCGTTGCCGATCAAGGGTCCAAAATAAGAGGTCTATTTCTTGGTGACCTTCTCCTCTTCCAGTACCTTCTTTTGCGATGATGAAGGCGATGAAGGTCATGAAGTACAGTTCGGCGGGGAACTTTGCCCCCCGCAATGACGATCCACCCGAGGACGAGCGTGGCCTCTGCCATGCGCCTCCGAGAATGAAGAACGTGATGATTCGGCACCAGCTCGTTGTCGACCAGCGATTATTACAGGAGCAGTCGCGGCGAATCCGATGATGACCGCCACTGCAAGGCCGATGACCCCGGAGCGATGTGAGAGAACGAGGATCTCCGGCTCCGCGGCGTGGACGTTTATTTATAGATGACACAGCTACCCCGGGTTACCGACCGGAGAGGTCGGATGGAGGATTCTTGATGCCGCTTTTAAAGGTGTATCTGGACAAAGGGTCGATGTCTGCAGAGGAACGCTCGGATCTGGGCCGGAAGATCACGGACCTCATGGTCCGGGAGACAGGGATGCCCCAGGAATACTTCTGGGTGATGATCCACGAGATCCCTGAGAGCGATTGGGTGGTCAACCGGCTGACGGTTGCCGAGCTGAAGCAGCAACTGTCAGGGTAAAGATCGATTCCTTCCGTAGCGGATCGGCTTCAGGACCTGACCTCCGGGCAGGTAGCCTGATCGCGGGAAAAATGTGTGATTATTTTAGTTTCCCGATCATGTTGTCCAACATCTCCGGGGCCCGGTCCTTCAGGCCGAAGGCGAGGAAGGCGGCGATGCCGGCTCCCACTCCGATCCCGACTCCCCAGGCGACAGGCTCTATGAAGATATAGATGATGGTCAGGTCGATGAGGAGCTGGGAGAGGGCGAGTACGAGGATGATGAAGTAGAAGAAGAACCGCAGGATGGTGATGATCATCCCCAGGAACGCGATATCCCTCCCCTTCCCCCACGCATGAAGGATATCGGCAAAGTAATCGACCAGGATAAATCCTGCTACGAGGATGATGAGAAAGACCGCGACGTTCGGCAGGTAGAGGACGATGCTCTGCAAAAGGTCGCTGAGAAGAGCAAGCTGCAGCACGTTGGCTGCCGCGAGGATCGCGATCAGGTAGACGAACCACCGAATGATCAGGTCGAAGAGGTGCACGATTTCTGTGCCGGATTCTTCGATGGCTTTCCCGACGGATGTCTTGCGGATTGCATCATCAACCCCGATCTTATCGAGGATCTTCGAGACGATACTCCCGAGGAACCTTCCTGCAACCCAGCCGATGATCAGGATGATGATCGCGGCGATGAGCAGGGGGAGGAACGCAATGATCTGGTATGCGGTCTGCATCAGGGCTTCGGTGATCGAGCCCACTGATTCCATGGTTTCCAGTGTCATATCCACCACGAGCGGTTATTACGGGAGTACTTATACTTAAATATATCCAAGATTTTTATAATTCAGACCATTTATTCTCAAAAAAAGTTGAAATTGGGGTTTCAGAGTACCGGGAGGAATATGCCCACGATCGATGTGACGATCCAGATCACCACGGCGATCACAAGCGACTTGAGCCACCCGATGGTGTAGAGTTTCTGGAGTGCCAGCAGCCACACGATGCCCCCGAGGACCGCTGCGATCAGTCCTGGGAGGAACGCGTACGCGATCGTGTAGATGATGGTGCCGATGAGGGCGGCGAGCAATGCTGTGGTAATCCCTTCGGTCTCTCCGAACACCTTCGTGATCAGGTAGATGATGACCGTCGAGACGATCAGCGCGATGACGAAGGAGAGAAGTGTCATAAGAAGCGGTTCCATAGTGCTCCCTTAATTTTTCGGATTATATTAACTTTTCTCAGGAAAAAGGGTTCCCTGGAATAATGTGCCGGAAGCTGTCTATTCCGGCAGTGCCGGCACGGTGAAGTGGAAGGTCGAGCCGGCGCCGGGCTCTGACTCCACCCACATCTCGCCCTCGTGCCGGTCGATGATCCGCTTGCAGATGGCAAGCCCGATCCCGGTGCCCGGGTATTCAGAGCGGGTGTGCAGCCGCTGGAAGATGACGAAAATGCGCTCTGCGAACTCGGGCTCGATCCCGATGCCGTTATCGCGGACCGAGAACTGCCACCGGTCCCCGAGCGACTTTGCCGAGATATGGATCTTTGGGGTTGAACCGACCTGGGAGAACTTGATCGCATTGGAGAGGAGGTTCTGGAAGACCTGGCGGAGCTGGGAGGCATCGGCGAGCACGGCAGGAAGCGGATCGTGGGTGATGATAGCGCCGGAACGCCTGATCTTTGTTTGGAGATCCTTCTTTGCCTCCTCGAGCACTGTCTCACTTTCCACCTGAGTGATTTCCTGACCCCGCGTGCTTACCCTCGAGTACTCGAGGAGGTCATGGATCTGCGCCTGCATCCGGTTGCCGGCATCGACGATGAACCCGATGTACTCATCAGCGTCCTTTCCGAGTTTGTCCCCGTACCGCCGTTTGAGGAGCTGGGAGAAACTGACCACGGTCCGGAGCGGCTCCTGGAGGTCGTGGGAGGCGACGTAGGCAAACTGCTCGAGGTCCCTGTTGCTCTGCTGGAGGTTGTTCGCATACCGGATGAGCGCATCCTCAGATTTTTTATGCTCGGTGATATCGATGCAGACGCCACTCATCCGTATCGGTCTATCATCCGCATCGTATATGGTATCACCCAGTGCATTGATCCATCGCTCCTGCCCGTCAGGAAGGATGATGCGATATTCACTCTCCAGAGATTCCCGATCCTCGATCGACTGGTTGATCGTTGCCATTGCATGTTCGCGGTCGTCCGTATGGACAACACTGAGCCACGTTTCAAACGAAGCCTTTGCAGAGGGGGAAAGTCCAAACTGCTCGTAGAACTCTGGCGACCAGACGAGTGTTTCTGTGATCATATTCCAGTCCCAGAACCCGATTCGCGCCGCCCTCTGTGTGTACTCAAGCCGTTCAAGGGATGCCCGAAGATCCTCCTCGACCTGCTTGCGCTCGGAGATATCTGAACCCTGTGCAATGACCGCCCGGAGAGAGCCGTCAGGGCTGAAGATGCTGGCTGAATTCCAGAGTACGGTCCGGATTGTGCCCCTGGCACCCAGCACCGGAATCTCCACGGTCTCCCACCGCTCTCCGGCAAGGGTTTCCTGGATGCGCATCAGCGAGGAGTCTGCGGTCTCGGATGGAAAGAGGGTGCGAAGGTGCTGCCCGATCATCTCGGATTCGCTTCTCCCGGTGAGGTGTTCGAATGCGCGGTTGAATCTTGTGATCTTGAGATCCCTGTCCCAGACGATGATCGGCGCATTCGCGTACGCGATCAGGCTTTCCAGGAACTCCTTCGTCTCCCGTACATCCTCCTCTGTCCGCTTGCGTTCTGTGATGTCGAGGACGCCCGCAACTGTCCCTTTAAAATGACCCTCCTCATCAAAGAAGGGGGATGTGGAGATGAGGACGCAGATCCTCTGCCCGCCCCTGCAGATAAATACGCGCTCCTCTGATTCCCGTGAGATCTTCAGGCGTTCAAATTCGTCCTCAGAGAGTTTTTGCCTGGTGTTCTCACTGAGAAACTCGCCAAGGTTCCGCCCTTTCATCTCCTCTACGGTGTACCCCAGCATCTCTGCCATCTGCGGGTTGACAAAGAGCGTGTCGGCGTGTTCATCGACCACCCAGACGCCCTCGCTTAAGTTGTTGACGAGGGAGCGGTACTGCTTTTCACTCTCCTGCAGCGTTCTTTCAATCGCCCTTTTCCCTGTGACCTCCTCAACCACGATATTAATTGCCCGGATCGACCCGTCAGGGGCCTGGAGAGGATACCAGTGCTCGACCCAATGGCGATGCACTCCCGGCTGTGCAGGAGTCTCGCCGCTGACTTCCATGTTGAGCGCAGGCTTCCCGGTTGCCTGTATCCTGCGCACAATGGCCTTGGCCTGACTCCCCAGTTCGGGCAACAGTTCAGGGATGCTCCGTTCCAGGTGGTCGGCAGCCGGGATGCCGTTCATCTCAGCGAGTCTCTCGTTAATCCGGAGGAAACGCAGATCGGTATCTAGCAACCCGAGACCCACCGGGGCGGTCTCGTAGATGGTCTCGATCTCCTGGAGCTGTTCCCTGATCATCTCCTCGCGCTCGCGCAGGCCGGACTCGGAGAGGACATGTGCCTTCTCATCGGCATCGTGCTGTTTTTTATATGCCGTCTCCAGCCGCCGGAGCGTTGTCTCTACCCGCTCCCAGAGCCCGGGAGGTGCCCGTTCCCGTGTAAATTCCTCCCGGAGGGCGGTGAAGACCGCATCAAATTCCGCTTTCAGATCGTTACCGTTCATCCAGACTTCCCATGCATGCCACGTAGTGAAGAGTCCCGGATAGAGGAGAAATAACTTTCGGGACCCCTTGCAGTTAAAAAAAATATGAAGGGTTGAACCGGTTGGTTCAATACAATTAAATAGCAATCCGGCACGATTCCATTCGAAACCACTTGCCAGTAATGGAGGGAAGCATGATGAAAAAGACCATTGCAACGATCGGGATGGTCCTCCTCTGTGCGATGCTCATCGTCGCACCGGCCCTTGCGGCAGGGCCCGCAGCGGGCGGGAACGGGGATGGACAGGACGGACAGGGCCAGATGGCACCTGGGGACGGAAACGGCACCCAACTGCAGGACCAGACCCGGGAGCGTCAGCAACTGCAGAACTGCACCCCAGGTACCGCGTGCAATGCCACCCAGCTCCGCCAGATGATGCAGGAGCGGGAGCAGCAGCTTGCCGGAGGAGCCGGGCAGGAGGTGCAGAAAGAGAACCGCGTACGGCTGGCCGTTCATGCACTGAAAGCGGCTGAGCCGCTCACCGGGCCCAGGGGAGAGGAGATGGTGAGAATTGCAAACCAGTTCAACAGCTCACTCCAGGTCACCACGAGGGCAGAAGAGAGAATCAGGAACCAGAACAGTGTCATGCGGTTCCTCTTCGGCGGCAACGAGGACGCCGCACAGGAAATCCTCCGTGAGGTTGAGCAGAACCGGAACCGCATACAGGAGACGAACCGTCTCATCCAGGAGTGCGACTGCGACCCGCAGACAAGGGCCATCCTGCAGGAACAGGTCCGGAATATCGAACAGGAACAGAACCGAATGCGGCAGCTTGCACAGCAGGAACAGGAGTACCGGGGACTGCTCGGCTGGATCTTCCGTTAACCAATCTCTTTTTCGGGCAGGCGGGTATCGGGCCAGAGTCAGGTGGGAATCTCGATGACCGGCTCTTTACCGGACTCAAACACCTCGCTCACCGGGATGCCCGGGTCCATGAAATAGTTGAAGTAGCAGCTTGTGCAGATGTAGAACGGCTGCGTCCTCCCTGTCACTGCCACGAGGCGCTTTTCCTTCACCCTGCAGACGGCGCAGACTGTTTGTTGCATGTGCCCCACTATACCCCTATCCTACTTGAACCTATTTCGGAAGTTTTAAATAAAAATTTTTTGTTCGTGTGTTCAATGAATAAGTCTATTTTATTGCTTATTTAGTTAAAAAAACTATTATTTGGAGATCTATGAAACATCGGGTGGAAATC
Source organism: Methanomicrobiaceae archaeon (assembly GCA_032250645.1). Lineage (GTDB taxonomy): Archaea > Halobacteriota > Methanomicrobia > Methanomicrobiales > Methanomicrobiaceae > JAVVFN01. Next base: position 9,249 of record JAVVFN010000006.1, read on the forward strand.
ATAAGAAAACAAATATATTCTAATATCGCCGGCCAGAAGCCTGCAAAAGACTTTTTATTTTGCCTCGTATAGGGTTAGAAAATGAGCGGGAAGGGGACCCTTGGCTTAAAAGAGGTCGTGGCCATGGGAATCGGGGGGATGGTCTCTGGCGGCATCTATGCAGTCCTCGGGGTTGCCATGCGGCAGGCGGGAAATGCGGTCCCTTTCTCCTTCCTCCTCGCCGGGATCCTCACACTGCTCACCGCCTACTCGTACCTGAAGCTGACCCTCCACTTCAAGGAGAACGGCGGTGCATTCTCGTTCATCGAGCATACGGTGGAGAACCGGCACATCGCAGGGTTCTTCGGCTGGGTGCTGATCGTCGGATACATCGGGGTCATGGCCCTGTACGCCTTTGCCTTCGGGTCCTATCTCGTCAGCCTCTTCGGCTATTCCCCTGACTCGCTGGCACGCCAGCTCATCTCGGCCGGTATCATCGCCGCCTTTATCGGCCTGAACCTGAAAGGTATCCGGGAGTCAGGGCTCTTCCAGGACATCGCGGTGTACCTCAAGATAGCCTTCCTGCTCTCCATCGCAGGCCTCGGCATCTATTTCGCGCAAAATACTGCAGAGGTGATGGGAAATTTCTTCAACAAGGGAGTGACGAGCTCCATTGCCGCATTCGCCATCATATTCGTCGCCTACGAGGGTTTCCAGCTCCTGATCTATGACTTTCATGTGATTCGCGACGTGAAGAAGACACTCCCGCGGAGCATGTACATCGTGATCATCCTCGCCATCTGCATCTATATCTCGGTCTCCTTTATGGCCACGCTCCATCTCTCCCCCTCAGAGGTCGTTGCCAGAGAGGAGTTTGCGCTCGCGGCCGCGGTCACCCCCTTTATCGGGAGCGTGGGGTTTACCCTGGTGGTGATCTCGGCGATGCAGAGCACGGCCTCGGGGATCAATGCCACCCTCTTTGGGAGTGCACGCCTCGCACACACCATCGCCACCGAGAAAGAGCTCCCCCGCGTCTTCTCGTTCCGTGACAAGCGGGGGATCCCCACGAGGAGTCTCCTCATCATGGGAGCGCTGACCGCCGCTTTTGCCTTCTTCGGGACCCTTGAGGAGATCACCACCTTCGGCTCCATCATCTTCCTCATCGCCGATGGTGCCGCCAATTACGCAAACCTGCGGCTTTACCGGGATACCGGGTCTCACCCGCTCATCCCTGCGGCAGGACTCTCGGGGTGCGTCATCGCCACCATCATTGTCCTCTACCACCTCCTGATAACGCAGATGCACATCCTGGTCTCTATCGCGACGATCCTGGTGGTGATGGTGATCCTCGAGTTCTTCTTCATCGAGAGGGGGCCAATTAAAGAAGCGATCACCTGATCTTTCCGGGCGTTTTATCTATATGAGGGGTCCATGGGGTTCTCATGGCAGAAAGATCATATGAGGTCGGGAAGTTGTTTGCACCCGCCCCCGAGTACCGTTCCTATCTCTATACCATCCTCGTCCTCGTGGTGGTCCTGCTCATCCTCCCATGGCTCGTCCCGGTCCTCCTGGTAAGCCCGATGCCGGTCAATGCGCTGATCGGGATACCGATCCTTGCAGTCGTCCTCTTCACTGCGTTCTGGATCCCCCTGTACTATGCGAGCATCGCCTACGAGCTCACGCCGACCGAGATTTCGTGGAAGAGGGGCGTCTGGTTCCAGCAGACCGGGATCGTGCCCTATAACCGGATCACGAACGTGGATATCATGCAGGGGCCGGTCATGCGGTATTATGCTTTCTCGGCGCTCCGAGTCCAGACCGCGGGATACTCGGCGCAGGCAAGGGCCGAGATACACCTTAGCGGCATCGAGCAGCCCCAAAAGCTGCAGGACGTGATCATGCAATTTGTGCGGAAGACCGGGCCGGTCGCGACAGAGGGCGAACCCCAAGAGGCTCCCTCCTCATATGCCGAGGTGATCGCCGAGATCCGGGCGATCCGCGGGATACTGGATGAGAGACTGTGAAGGTTTCCTCTCCGGCTCTGAATAAACGGTCTCCATCCTTTTAATCGATTCGGGGTCAAGGGAGATGATAAAATCAAGCGAGACCGGAGCATACCCGGTAAGCTCGCAGCTGACATTGATGGTTCGGAGGTCCCCGTTGATGAACGGATAGCGGGACCGGTGGTTGTGCGTGTGCCCGTGGACGACCCACCCGCCCCATTCCTTCGGGCGATCTTCTGGTGAATGGCAGAGGAAGAAGCGGAAGCCCTGGTGGTCGATGATCACCGACGTCCTCGCCCCCCGGAGCTTTCGGTCGTGGTTCCCCCGGATGAACCGTTTCCTCCCCTGCAGCCGGCCTTTAAAATTGCGGGGATTTCTCCCGAAGGCAAAATCACCCAGGTGAAAGACGGTATCCTCCCTGCGGACGATGCCGTTCCAGTTCCGGATGAGGGTCTCGTTCATCCTCTCCACGTCAGAAAACGGCCGACGGCAGTACCCGATGATCGCAGAATGATCAAGATGGAGATCGGAGATGAGGTAGATCCGCTCCTTTTCCTGCCAAAATGTCTCAAAATACCACTTTTTCAGGCGGCGGATGAATGAACCCGCGATAAACATCTGTACAGGAGTGTGGGGCGCCTTTAACCATCAAGGTTCGCGGAGGGGCAATGCATCAACCGGCCAGGCCGGATCATGAATACTAAAAAAAGAGGTTCTAGAACCGGGGTTTCCGGTATTTCGGGAGGCACTCCCGGCAATATACAGGTCTTCCTTCGGTTGGTTTAAAGGGCACTTCACATTCTTTGCCGCAATCTGAACAGATTGTCTTTGTCATCTCACGGGGAGCAGAGTCACTGCGTCCACCGAAACTGTTTCTTCCATAATTCATTGGATTTACTCTTACAGATCTTTTTTCGAGAACTGCACCAATATAAATGCGGCGTCAGTTTAAGAATGTGCGTATTGTAGACCACCATGACGCATCGTGAACGGCGCGTAAGATGGCACTTGAGGATTCAAAAAAATCGCGGTGGATCCCGCCATCGCGATGACGAGAGGTAGCCGATGATGGGGGTCGCACGCACTGATGCAGACTGACGGGAGCCTATTGCCTCAGCCGTTTCAGCCGCTCATACTCCTTTTCTGCCGCCCGTTCCACAAAGTCCCGCTTGCGATAGGCGACAAGGTGGTGGACGACGAGCGCGATGCCCCAGTCCAGCAGGGGGAATTAACCGGGGGAGGAGGCCGATGGTGATGCCGCCGGTCATCCACCAGACCACCACGAGAAGGAAGTTTGCCATGACGTAGATCGCCAGGTGTACACGGAACCCGGCCTGCCTCTCGGCACGTTCCCTGGCGGTCCGGTGGAGGAATTCCTCTGTCGGCATAACACGTCACCGCAGGATATACTTTGGGAAATATATCTCTTATGAAATAAAAACTGCGTCGAGCACCAATATTTATCATCCCTGAATTAAAGGATATCCCCGGAGTATGAGAGTATGAAGCTCGAAGAGAAGATCCTCGGCGTGATGGGCGGGATGCACATCGGTGCAGTGGCCACGATGTGGGACGAGAGACCCGCGGTGAGGTTCATGGCGCTCACCGGGAATGAAGATCTCTCGCTCGTCGGCGGCACGATGAAAGGTTCACGGAAGGTGGAGCAGATCAAAAAGAATCCCCACGCGGCCATCTCCATCTGGTCATGCGGGGAGTTTACCGACCCCTACGTGGTGGTCGAGGCCGATGCCCATGTCCACGAAGACATCGCAACCAAGAAACGATACTGGGACCCGGCCTGGAAAGATTACTTCAAGAGCCCGGAAAACCCGGAGTGGGTCGTATTGAGGTTTGTCCCGGTCTCGATCGAGTACTATGACATGGAGGGAATGGAAGTCTGGAAGTGAGAGTGAGATCCCTGAAAATGGTATGGCCACGGACCCGGTTTTTCTGGAGAAGGGGTGCGGGGATGGATGTAAATATAAGAAAGGGTAAGTGCAGGTCGTTATGAAAATTGGAGTCATGAAACCGATTCTCGCTGCCCTGATGGTGGGTGCCCTCCTGATCGCCGGGTGCACAGCGCCGTCGCCAGGCGATGCGGGCTACAACGATGTGAATGCCATGGAAGCGAGGGCTTTGATAGATCAGAACCCCGATCTTGTGATCATCGACGTCTCCCCGATCTACGGGGAAGGGCACATCCCGGGAGCGATCAATTACTATGTCGGGGACGGATCGCTGGACGCCGCCATCCCCTCGCTTGACCCGAACGGGCAGTACCTCGTCTACTGCCATACCAATGCTGCCTCTATCCAGGGAGCGCAGAAGCTGGTCGATGCCGGATTTACCACCGTCTACCGGCTGGAGGGGAATTTAAAGGCCTGGGTGGATGCCGGTTACCCGGTCGAGAAGTAAGGCATCCCGGCATCGCTACGGTGAGGTGGGCGGTTCGCCGCCTCCCGGCTTAACGCCAGTTTGCCGCGAGCCTCCAGAGCCCGTACACCCCCCCGACGGCCGGAAGTGTGAGGTCCAGGTAGAAGCCATACAGTGCAGGCGCGAAAAACCCGGCAAAGAAGGCCCACCAGAGGAGCATGGCAAAGAGCAGAGTGAAGGGCAGACGGGTCAGCCTTCAGCGTGGGCATTGATGTCAACATGAGGGCAAAGGCAAGGATCGTGGTGGGGGCAGGGTGCGGTGGCCTGTGGGCCGCCGGGATACGGGTGTCCCGTGAGCCATCCTGCGATCGTGTAAAGCCCAAGCGCCCACACCGCTCAGAAGAGTGTGGCCTGCCCCAGCCATCCGGATGCAGGCAGGGTGATACGGATCTTCTTCCGTGCTAAATCCACGGCAAGGAGGACCCCTGCCAGGAGGATCGGGATTCCGCCCGGAATGGCGGACCTATCATGTACTGGAAGAAGAAGATGAGGCCATTCCAGAGAAATACCAGTGCCAGCACTTCCTTGGCAAGCATGTTCGACCGCTCATCCCCGGGTCTTGCAAGCACGGTCACCGTGGCGGGTACGAGCAGAAGCCATAAGATTGCATTGCAATGAGCCAAATCCGTGTTGTAGGCTGAAAATTGAGTATAAAAAATCCGATGCGTCCATGTTCTCCCACCTCACAATCCTGTAATGGTAATCTGGTGCATCTCTTCTGATGAGGCATCCGGACCCGCGAATCGTGTTGATCTCGAAGAGGGAAGAAGATTCCCTGCAGAACGCCGGCAGAGCCCCGCATACCTTTATCTCATTTCCGTGGAAAGGTGAGACCATTATGCCCGAAGAGAAAAGTCCGCCACCCTCACACCCGAGGAGAGTTCACGTGGATGTTGACCACGTGGTGCTGGTCCTGAGCGGGAAGGGAGGGGTGGGGAAGTCCACGGTTGCAGCAAACCTTGCCATTGCACTTGCCAACCACGGCCATTCGACGGGTCTTCTCGACCTGGACATCCATGGACCGGACATCCCCAAGATGCTCGGCATCGAGGAAAAAAAGCTCGTCTCGTACGTGAAGAACAGGATTGAGCCGGTCCAGTTCTCCCCGAACCTGAAGGTGGTCTCGATGGCATTCCTCCTCCCGGAGAAGACCTCCCCGGTGATCTGGCGGGGGCCGATGAAGATGACCGTAATACGGCAGTTCCTCGAGGACGTGGACTGGGGCCATCTCGATTACCTGGTGGTCGACCTCCCGCCCGGCACCGGGGACGAGGTGCTGACCATCGCCAAGATCGCGCCGAATATCGAGGGTGCGGTGGTGGTTACCACCCCGCAGGAGGTCGCCATCCTCGACATCAGCAAGGCAGTGCGGTTTGCGCAGGAGATCGGGATCAGGGTGCTCGGGATCATCGAGAACATGAGCGGGCTCGTGTGCCCAAGCTGCGGGGAGGAGATCGACCTCTTCGGCGTCGGCGGGGGGAAGCGGGCGGCAGAGGAGATGCGGGTGCCCTTCCTCGGGTCAATCCCCATTGACCCTGAGATGAGAAAAGCAGGTGACGAGGGGAGGCCGTTTATCAGTCTTTCGGCAGGCAAAGGTGAGGAGAGCGCCACCCATGCCCGCATCCGAGAGGTGATGGAAAACCTTGTCCGCGTCATTGAAGAAGAATCAGGGGATTGAAGGGCGCAGGCAGCCGCCAACCTAGTGTTTGCGCAGAAATTCACTGATCTTTTTTGACTCCAGCCACCCGATATCAAGCCTCTTGATGATGGTGTCAATCTCGCCCGCCAGCCCGATGATCTTCTCGGCAAGATCGCCTCCCTCCAGATCGGCCAGGCCCACGATCGCCTGGAGGGGGTTTCGGATGTGGTCATTGAGGATCGCGAACTGTTCCATGTTCTTCTCGACCTGGACGAGCGCCTCCTGCTTGAGGACTTCCATGCGGTGATCGGAGGTGATGTCGCGGATGACCGTCACTACCATCGCGACCGAACCGTCGTCCTGAAAAACGGGGATCTTCCTGATCTCCGTAAAATATTCTTCCCCGTCGATGATGACGCTCTCCTCGGATACCGCGATGATGCCCGATGCAAAGACCTCCCGGTAACTGTGAATAGCTGAACTGCCGAGGAGCGGGATAGCCTCAGTGAGGGACGTGCCCAGGATGTCCTGGCCGGGGCAGAGCCGCTCGGCCCACTCACGGAACGCCGAGTTGACCAGGAGGATCCGCAAGTCCCTGTCGATCACGTGGACCGGGGTGGACATCGCATCGATGATCGTCCGGTACCGTGCCTCGGACTCGTCCAGTGCCTGCTTCACCCGGACCTGCTCGTCGATATCCACGAGGAAGGTGAGCGTCGCGGGTCTCCCCTCCCAGATTGAACGGACTACGCTCAGCGCGAGCCACCGGGTCTCCCCATTGCAGATCACCCGCAGAGTATAGGTCTCGGGGACCGATTCGCCCGAGAGTCTCCGCTCGTGGTAGGAGAGCACGCGCTCCCGGTCCTCCGGGTGGATGAACGTGGTGAAAGGGACAGAGAGGATACGGGTGGGGTTGGTGCCGAGATAGGTGACCGTCCACGGGTTTGCATAGCGGATAAATCCGTCCTGCGCAACGAGGATCCCGATCTTTGCCGATTCGAAGATCATCCGGTATCGCTCCTCACCCTCTCGCAGGGCGTCCCTGGTACGGAGCTTTACCTGCTCCTGGACAGTGCACATCTCTGAAAAGAGGATAAGGTGGCGGCTTGTGCCGGGGATGGGCGAGATCTTCAGGATGATATCATGGGGCAGCCCGAAGAGGTCGGTGAACTGGACCGCGATAGAACCGGCCCCATGCCATTTATGCGAACTCCCGGCATCGATACGCGGAAATAAGTCCCAGAGGAGGAGGCTTTCAGGAGAAAAACCGAACTCCCGTATCCATTCCTGGTTCACCTCGAGGATGGAGCCCTGCGCATCGGTAACCAGCATGGGCACGCCGGCACGCTCGAAGACCGCATCAAAATAGGGATCAGACCGGGGGGACGAAGTATCATCGTTCCCGTTCCAGTGGAGCAGTTCCGGAATTCCATTTCGTAGCACGGAGATGGGCACAGGCAGGACCTCAGTGATTTACAATAGTGATAATCACTAACTAAATATAAATAATTTTTTATTTATGACTGGGTTGGAAAGAATATTCCAAAACCGGAAAATGGCAGAATATCCGCTGCAAAACGAGAAACGTTATTAATTATTCCTCACGGGTTGTTCTAAAAGTCAAACAACATCGGATGGTATGAGGCGAATGGAAAGGGAGAATGGGGAGATCGGAGGGCCTCGGTCCCGCCCTGTAGCTTGTCGGGCAACCATGCCCTGAGGGGCTATCCATGGGACCGGGACGCCTCCTCTCTCTTCCCCGGCCGGATCACCGGCCGCTTTCAACCTCCGGGGCGCGGATTTCGAGCTTTATAGGGGGGTGAAAACGCTCAATTATCCAATAAACGGCATCCAGAGGTGAACGTATTGCAACCAATGACACACGCATTGGTTATGAAGTGTCTGTGGGAGGGGAGGAAAAGAATATTTCGATTATCTTTTGCAACACACCAGTTAACACACAGAAGAGGTAAACGTAAATACAGGGCTCCTCTCAGGATGAACGGCAGGGACGCGGAGGATGTAAGATCCTTTTTTTTCCTGCAGGGCAAGGGTACGGTATGTTTCTACCGGAACAGTCGGAACGGTTCTTTGCCGCAGATACGTTCGCCCGCCTGTGCGGGGTGGAACTCCTCGAGGTCTCGCCCGGTCGTGCCAGGGTAAAGATGGAGATCGGGGAGAATCACACGAACAGCCACGGGACCGTCCACGGAGGTGCGCTCTTCACCCTTGCCGACACGGCGTTCGCACTCGCCTCAAATTCGCACGGCATTCCTGCTGCGGCGATCAATGCCCACATCTCGTACCTGAAATCTGCAAGGGAGGGAACGCTCTACGCCGAAGCCGAGGAGTTCTCCCTGAGCCCGAAGATTGCCTCCTACACCGTCCAGGTAACTGATGAGCAGGGAGAGCGTATCGCCATCTTCCAGGGAATGGTCTACCGGAAAAGCCCCCCGCGTCATCCATGAGGGAAATCAGGGCCGGATATACGAAAACCCCTCTGCACAGCGCCTCGCGATCTCCCCGATCCCTGACGGCACCGTCTCCACTCCCTCTAACAGGAGTTCTTCGGTCATTCCGTAGGCCTTCATGGCATTTGCGCAGGCAGTGATGCGGACTCCTCTCTGCGTAAGATCCCTGATCGCCCCTGCACGGTGATTGGGCTCCCGGACGAAGAGGAGGACGGCCGCCGCATTTGCCACCAACTGCAGGGTAAGATTCGACTCCCCGAGATCAGCAAGGAGGTTTTCGGCATTTGTGAGCAGGAGATCTGCCTTCTGGAATTCATCGATATGGAGCAGAACCCGGTATTGCATGCCGGGAATTCGGGTGCGGAAACCTATTAAATGCTCCTCCCTTCCAAAAACCCAAATCGAGGGGAATATTTTGCGTCTTTTGGAAAAGCGCCTCAGGTATAAAGAGGAAACGATAAATATCCGGAAATGATTTTATCTGTGAGATGATCCCCGTCATCATCTTCGTCTATGCCGTCCGGAGGCTCAGGGTATTTCTGCGGCAAAACCTCGTCCGACTCTCGCTCCTGCTCCTCTTCGTGCTCTTCTATGGGACCGTCTCCATGTACTGCCTAGAGAAGGACGCCACAGGATCAGGCATCAAGAATCTCTCAGACAGCCTCTGGTTCGTGGTCCAGACCATCACCACCGTCGGGTATGGCGATGTGCCCATCCTGTCGTTCTGGGGAAAGATCAATGCCATGGTCATCATGTTCTCCGGGATCGGTATCCTGGGTTTCT
>JAVVFN010000070.1:0-7658 GCA_032250645.1 Methanomicrobiaceae archaeon
ATTCATGTTCTGAATAGCCTGGCCGCTCGCTCCCTTGACCAGGTTGTCAATGGCAGAGACCGCCACCACGCGGGTACCCTCGCTCTGGACCGCAAGGTCTGCAAAGTTGCTCCCCCGCACCCCCGAAAGAGTGGGCGGCTGGAGACGCACGAAATACTCGTCCCGGTAGAAGGAACGGTACAGGGCCTCGACCTCTTCCTGGGTGATGGACTCCGGAAGCAGGATGTGTGCAGTGGTGAGGATGCCCCGGTTTGCGGGTATGAGATGGGGCGTGAAGTAGACGGGGGCGGCCGAGCCGAGCCTTGCAATCTCCATCCGCATCTCCGCGGCATGACGGTGACTGGTCCATTTGTAGGCCGTGATATTGTCTGCCACATTCGGGTAGTGCGTGGTGGCGGAGGGCGAATCGCCTGCCCCGGTCACACCGGTCTTCGAATCATAGATGATGGCAGATGCCCTTTTCGCGAGCGGAGCTGCGGCGAGGGTGGCGCCGGTCGGGAAGCAGCCGGGATTTGCGACGAAGCGTGCACCCCTGACCTCGTCCCGGTGAAGCTCGCAGAGCCCGTAGGGGGCCGGGAAGTAATTGATATGGGCGACCCCGTAGATCTTCTCGTACACGTCCTTTGGGAGGCGGTAATCGGCGGAAAGGTCCACGGTACGGATGCCCCGCTCGAGGAGACCTCCGGCATACTGCATCGCGGCTGTATGGGGGACCGCGAGGAACGCAAAATCCACATCAAGGTTTGTCAGATCCGGATTGGAAAATGAGAGATCTGAGAATCCCTTCAGGTGGGGATGAACGCTATCCACAGGTTTCCCCTCGAATTTCCGCGAGGTCGCATGCACCACGCGGGCCGCGGAATGGGAGAGGAGAAGGCGTAAAAGATCGCCTCCCGTATACCCCGATGCCCCGATAATCGCAACATCCATGCTGTACTGTTCAATTAAAAATGGTTAATTCTTTTCTGCGTAATGCGTATGGAGCCGTTCTGCGATGGATGCGATCTCCTCCCGCTTCTCGACGCCCTCAAGGAGCGCGGAAGGAAGCGCCCGGGCACCATCCCGTGCTCCCGCGTATGCGCCGCAGATAAAGGCGATGGTATCGCTGTTCCCCCCGAGGTTGGCAGCCACGTCAAGAAGGTGTCCTGGATCCTCGTACCGCCGGATGAGGAACCATGCGAGAGGGAGTGTGCGGTAAACCGAACTGTCATTGCCGATGGCAGAGAACGCCGCCTCCGGACTGTGCCCCTCTTCCTCAAGCTCCAGCGCCCACGCAATCCTCCCGGCAAGGGGTTCGTCCATTGTGGCGGCCTCCCGCTGGGCCATCGCCGGGGCATTCCGACTGCCCCTGAGCACAGAACGGATCAGGACCGCAAATGCAAGCGCGCCCCCATGCGCCGCCGGATGCGTATGCGTGACCGTGCACGCATCGATGAGCCGCTCCTTCCATGTGTTCTCACCAGAAGAGGCCAGCGCAAACGGGAGGCCGAGGTTCACGCACCCGGCCGTGGGGGAAGGATCCCCCGTCTCATCCTTTCTCCCGGCACAGAGGACGCCGCATGCATTTGCCACCGCGACGTCGGGAAATCTGAGCACCCGTGCCGCACAGAGCCCTGCGAGCCCGTCTCTGTAACGTTCACGTGAGTAGTCTTTCTCCGCCAGGAGCCTGGCCACAAGGAGCGTCATCTGGGTATCGTCGGTGAACTGCCCGGGCCGGAGTTTTGCATTGGGGTGCACCTTCCAGGCCTTCCGGAACCCGTACTTCATATTCCGCAGCATCGAAGGGCCGGTCTCTCCCGGCATCCCCAGCGCATCCCCGATGGCCGCCCCGAGCAGGGATCCGCGATACTGATCCAGCATTGATTAGAGGTAGCTGCAGAGGGGCTGATAATCATTCCGCATTTCCAGGAACATCCCATCCGCCACAACGCTTATCGATCATTTCGCCTTTTCACTTTCATATGCAGCTTCGAGAACAGCTCACCAGTGTACCGGGGATGCTTCGGCCGTTCAAACAGTATATCACGGGCGCAGGACTCTCCAATGGAGACCAGATCGTCTTCTACGGCTGCCCGGGCACGTGCACGCCGTTCATTGAACTCCTCGGCTATGCAATCCGCGACCTCCCGTTCACGCTCGTATATGTCCCGCACCTTGAGGAAGGGAAGGCGAAAGTGCTTGAGTCTGTAGAGGATGTGGGCATGCAGGTCGCGGATGCGATCAGGGGGCTCAGTCCAAAGGTGGTGGTGCTGATGGGCGGGCTGGCCATGCCGAATGTCCCGGTCTCTGCAGAGATGGCAAAGGAGACGATCGCACCTTACGACGCAAAGGTGGTCGGTGTCTGCTTCATGGCCATGTTCGAGAAGGCCGGCTGGCTGGACGCGATCGACTTTGATATCATCATCGATGCGACCATCGACCCGGTAAATATCTGGGATTGAAATACCTGCCGATTGGGGATATAAAGGCAGGTTTCTTCCAGCCGCTATTCGCCCTCAACGACCCATGGGGCGGTCTGCCCGGTAAGATGAGTTAGAGATTTGCGTCCTGCCCGTAACAGAGGCGGACCATGCGGATTCCTTCAGGATCGTTCAATTTGAGAAGCGAGACCGCGGCGACTGCACGGACACAGGGCAACCTGCCGTTCCCGAGGATCCTCACAAGATACGGGACCGCCCTACTATCCCCGATCTCACCAAGGGCCCATATCGCAGGCAGGGTTTCCTTCGAGTCAGTGGTCACCAGGCGGATAAGTTCAGGCACAATACATTCACCGCGTCGCGAGAATTCATGTGCAACCTCCATCCAGTTGCAGATTCCATAGAAATGCGGGGAAGGGGGAATGCACCGGTGCTGCGCATGCGGATCTCCTCTGGCCAAGAGTGGTGGTTCGCTGTTCATGCAGGTATCAACTCCAGAAGGTTTGGTTCCGGATCTTCGATCTTCTGCATGCCTCTTTCTGAAGAAAGCAAATAGTTATTTGCTACTCAGTACTGCCAAGCAGCCACTGATCCCGAGACCATTGCGGGAGAAGGAGAGGGGAAAATTCAATTCCGAGCCTTTTATGTATTCGCGCGTAAAGATCAGGCATAGTTAACAGGAGGAGCGGATGCAAGAGCGGAGCAGCCAATATTCCTTTAAATACCTGATCACCATCGTGATCCTGCTCATCGCCATCCTCTTCATCAGCCTCTTCTCATTCTATTCCTTCTCAGGTGCACGCGAGAGCCTGCTTGAGAAGGACCGGGCGGTACGGAACCAGACCGAACAGCAGATCGACCAGTCGGTCATCCTCCTCGACAAGGGGCTGCGCCTCTTTGACGCGACATTTGATTACCGGCTCGAACAGGCGTTTATCCCTTTTCTGGAAGAATACGAGCGGTCTGGAAGGGATCCTTCCCGGATGGACCTTGCAGGGGTCAAGCAGACCATCGAGTCCCGGATGGAGGGGACGGTCGACCTCTACCTGATCAATGAGGAGGACGTCATCGAATACACGACATACGCTCCTGATCAGGGGCTCGATTTCAAGCAGTGGCCAGACGTCCATACCTTCCTGACCAACCTCCGGCAGGGGGATGCATTCTCTGCCGACCGCATCGTGTACGGGCCATCGATGATCCTGCGGAAATATGCGTACATGCCCTCGCCCGATCACCGGTACCTGCTGGAACTGGGCCTCGTAGTGGAGAGGTACAAAGAGGAGCGCGAAGATTTCTCCTACAAAAAGGTCGCAGAAAATGCAATTCTCGGCAATCCGAACGTCCTGGACCTCCACTTCTACGACTCCACAGGAAGGATGATCGGCAGGTCGGACTACAGGCCTGATGACGAGGTCATCGATCATGTGCTGGAGGTCTACGAGAGCGAGGAGCCGGTCGTGACCGAGGATGTGAGAAACCAGACATCCACCCGTTTCCTCTACCTCGACCTCGATATCGGGGAGTACGCATCTGCGCCCGAGATGAATATCATTGCCCAGGTGGTCTACTCGACGGCGGAACTGGACGCCGCACTTTCCGACCTCCTCTCCTCGCACCTGCTTATCGCGATCCTCGCCATCTTCACCGGCATCGTCTTTGCCTTCTTCACCTCCTATTTCGTCTCCCGTCCCATCACCGGGATCATCGAGGATGTCGAGCGGATCGCAGGAGGCGACCTTGACCACCAGATCGGAAGCGGGGGCGGGACCGAGTTTGCACGCCTCCGCCAGAGCATCAACACCATGGTGGCCACCCTCAAGCAGAACATCGCACAGATCAGGAAATCTGAGGCGAAGATCAAGTGTTACAGTGAAAACCTCGAGGAGATGGTGAACCGGAGGACGGAGACGCTCCGGAGGGAAAGTGAGGAGATGCAGATCCTGATAGATATCATCACGCAAAATATCCATCTCTCCACAACCCTGATGGGATCCTCCCTCCAGCTCCTCGCAGAAAGGCAGGAAGGCGATATGAAGGCCCTCACAAAGCAGGCGCTCGAAAGCGCCCGCGAGAGTAAAGAGATCATCCGTTCCATCGAGATTCTCCGCAGAATCTATACGGAGCAGCAGCCACTCAAGCAGGTGAATCTCGATGCCGCCATCGATGAGGCGGCAGGGGAGTACCCGGATATTGATCTCCAGTTCGAGAAGTCCGGGGCACGGGTGGTGGCCGACGATATTCTCCCGGAGCTCTTCGGCATTCTTTTTGAGCAGGCAAGGAGGCGCGGGGGGGCAGGGGTCACGATCCGGATCAGGACAGAGACGCAGGAAGGGGAGGTCGGGGTCACCGTATCAGATAGCGGACCCCCCCTTCCCCACGAGATCGTCCGCGAGGTGCTGGAAGCCCCGGAGCCGGGGCTGGTGCCGGGAAGGGGGCTTGGCCTTTCCATTGCAAGGTCGATGGCAGAGTGGTACAGGGGACGGATGACCACCGTGGACGGGGAAGTGAAGATCACATTCCGCAGAGCCGGTTAACATGACTTTTATGCACATGGATTGGTTTAAATTGCCTGCTTCTCTAATGCAATATCAGCGGGGGGTGTCTCTCTGATGCCGCAGAATGGAGGAACAGATCGGCAGCAACCATTCAGGCACCAGGTCATTATCGCCGCGATTCTTATCGCGGTACTCTTCATCAGCCTCTTCTCCTTCTTCTCCTATACCGAAGCACGCAGCGATCTGCTGGCAAAGGAACATACATTGAAGGACCAGACCGAGCAGCACATCTCCCAGTCAGTGGAGCTGATCGACAAGGGCCTCAGACTCTTTGATGCAACATTTGACCACCAGCTCGAGAGCCTCTTCACAGATTTTCTGGCAGCCTACGAGATGAGCGGGAGGGATCCGGGGGCGATGGATCTTGCCGCATTAAAAGAGGAAATAAACCGGAAGAGTGGAATCGAGGGCGAGATTGAGCTTTCCATCATCAACGAAACAGGCATCATAGAATTCAACACATTTGCGCTGGATATTGGGCTTGATTTCAAGCAATGGCCGGAAGCGTGGGCCCTGTTAAACCAGATCCGGATTGGAGGCGAGTATGCCGCAGACCGGAGTGTGGGAGGGGCGGCAAATGTGCTCAGGAAGTTTGCCTACATGCCAACGCCTGATCATCGCTATATTCTGGAATTGGGGCTTTCTTCTGAATCTTTCCACGAGAAGAGAAAGGAATTTTCCTATTCGGAAGTGGCTGCAAACTTTGAAAAAAATGTTGATGACGTCCTTTCTGTACGTTTTTTTGATAGGGAAGGGAACTACATGTATGGATCCTCATACTCGAGATTTGGAGGAGGTGATCCCGACTATGTTCCCGGTCCTTCGGTCCAGGAGACCGTGTCGCGTGTGTATGAGAAGAGGGGATCCGAGGAGATCGCCGATGAAGAGAATGCCACCCTTTCGCACTATTTTTACATCGATCTCTACAGCGATCAATATGTAAGCGGCCCGGAGATGAGTCTGGTGGCCCAGGTGGTCTACTCGACGGCGGAACTGGACGCCGCGCTTTCCGACCTCCTTTCCTCGCACCTGCTCATCGCGGTCCTCGCCATCTTCACCGGCATCGTCTTTGCCTTCTTCACCTCCTATTTCGTCTCCCGTCCCATCACCGAGATCATCGAGGATGTCGAGCGGATCGCAGGAGGCGACCTTGACCACCAGATCGGAAGCGGGGGCGGGACCGAGTTTGCACGCCTCCGCCAGAGCATCAACACCATGGTGGCCACCCTCAAGCAGAACATCGCACAGATCAGGAAATCTGAGGCAAAGATCAAGTGTTACAGTGAAAACCTCGAGGAGATGGTGAACCGGAGGACGGAGACGCTCCGGAGGGAAAGTGGGGGGATCAGGATCTATCGTGACGTGATATCTCAAGATTTGATGCAGACGGTCGGGGTCAATATCGCCCTTCTCTCGCGTCTGGCACAGAGACTCCCGGCCGGTGATCGCCATATTGCAGAAGAGGCACTGGCTGAGGCACGCGGGATCGAACGAACAGTCAGGAATACGGTCATCCTCATGAGAGTTCAGGAAGCGAACCTCCCTCTCCGGTCAACTGACCTCGACGCCGAAATACGTGACGCGATCAGGGAGGCCGGAAAACTCTACCCGGATGTAGGGGTCCATTACGCCGGCACCGGCGCTCTGGTGACTGCAGACGAGATGGCACACGAGGTAATTGCTACCCTTATCGAGAACAGCAGGAAATTGGGAGGTCCCAATGTCGATATCACACTCTCGGTCGATGAGCGGGAAGACTGGGTTGAGGTCTCCTTTGAAGATGATGCTTCGGAGATGACGGATTCCATGAAGGAAGCCCTCTCCGGCGAACAGGACCATGCAATTCGGCAGTTGTATGCCGAAAGCCTCGGACTCCACGTGGTCCGATCGCTTGTCAGGCGATACGGCGGAAAGATCCAAGCAGAGGAAAGGGAAGGAGGGGGGATTTTAATAAGGATCACCCTGAAACGGGCGTGATCGCCCCTTACGGCTGGGTCCCCCCTTGGTTCCTGGACTCGGGATCAGATGAGCTGCGAGAGGATGGCGATCACCGATCTTCCCGGCGGATCTTCCCCGATCCAGAGGATGGATGACAGGTATCCCTCTTCGTCGTGGACGGTGATCGCGAGCCAGACCAGTGCCGACTCCCTGCCCGCCTTTCCGACCACGGGAATGATGCTGATATTGGAGTTGATCCCGTTTTTTGCAACCCTTTTCTGTATTTTCAGTGCGTTTTCGGCTTCTTTTTCGGGAATGAGATCTTTAAACCAGTTCTTGCCGATCATCTCCTCGCTACGGTACCCAAAAGTCTGCAGGCCTCTTTTGTTGACATCGAGGACGGTACCCTCCTGGTCTGTGCTGACAACTGTGAGGCCCATCAGGTCCAGGCATTGCAGGGTCATGTACTGCTGTTTCCTGAACAATTTTTCGACATAACGCCTTGCCGCGACCTCCTTATTCAGACGCTCTTTCGACTTGATAAGGTCCTGCGTGTGCTCCCATACCTTTTTATCCAGCTCCTCATTGACCTCCTGGAGCGCCTCTTCCACCATCTTCCGCTTCGTGACATCGATGATCGAGACGATCGTCCTCTTCGTCCCCGGGATGATTGATGCGGTCATCAGGCCGAAGAGTTGGTTTCCGTGTTTGCTCCGGAAGCTGAATTCGTACTGGTCCGGTG
>JAVVFN010000071.1:0-7585 GCA_032250645.1 Methanomicrobiaceae archaeon
CGACTGGTGAAACGATCATGCTCAGACAGATCCTTGGAGAATTTCTGAGGCTGGACGGGGTCACTGCAGCAGTCGTGATGGGAAAAGACGGGTTTATCATCGAGTCCGCCAATTCCGGAACGTTCGATCTCGAAGCGCTGGGCGCAATCTCCTCCACCGGTATCAGGACCACCCAGCAGATGGGAGGCGAACTTGGGAAAGGCTCGATGCTCCAGATGATGGTGGAGTTCGAGAGCGGTTCCGTCCTCTTCTCGCCGCTCTCGGCTGAGGAGCTGGTCGCGATCATCGGGGAGGCAGGCGTAAACGTCGGCCGCGTCCGATACGAGCTCAAGAAGAACAGGGAACGGATCATTGCTGCCTTATGAGCCATATCATGCCATCCGGAAACCCGGTAGCCGATCTTGAGTGTCCGCTCACAGAACTCTACGGGTTCTGCTCAGAGCTGAACGTGGGAGTGAACGTCACCGCCGATGGGGGAGAAGGGTATCTCCTGATCGAGAACGGGACGATCCGTGCTGCGTTCTTCACCCAACAGTTTAAGTGGTATACCGGGAGGAGGGCGCTGAAGGTTCTCAAGAATCTCTCCTTCCTCTCCTGCGAGATCCTCGCCTATGGGCCTGAGAGTCTGGCGCAGGCCAGGGAGCTGGCAATGGTGAAGGGTTGGACCATCACCCACAGGGCAGAGAAGCAGCCTGAGCCCCTCCATGACCTCCTCTCCAGGGAGCGGCTCAGCCAGATTGCCAACCAGCCCGGCGTCGTGGCGGTATCTGCCTTCTTTGAAGGATTCCCTGTGCATACCATGGGGGACGTGGACTTTGATCAGGTGACAAGCGTGGCAGAGATGCTTCTCCGGTCGGGCCAGAAGATATCCGGTGACCTCGATATGGGCCCTCTCGACCAGATTATCCTCGAGAATGCAGACGGGAAGATCATCATCGCGCCGTTTGGGGATCTCTTTCTCTGTGTGCAGGCCACGCCGGCAGCACACCTTGGCCTGATCCGCCTGGCCATCCGGGGGATGTCATGATTCGATTATCCGGTCTGATATACAGTGACGCGGGAGCATCTCATCCCAAAAATCCCCCTGATCATTACCGATTTTCATTTAGGAAGAATTGGATACGTTCAAATGCCATGCCTTCGAAAGAAAGAATTTATACGATCGGTAAAAGACATTCCGCTGAAAACCTTCGTTCTGGACGGGGTATGAATCCAATGCGGGGACCGGGTGAATTGCCATGCAGATAGCAGAGATTTTCAATAAAATCATCACAAATTCCGAATTTTCGGGAGACTATTCGTTCGATGATCTCATCGACCATATGCGCTCCCAGGGGTTGAGCGGTCTGGGGGTTGCGGAGGTTGGTTCCCAGCACCATATCCTTATCTTTGTACATGGAGAACCCGAGGGCGCGGTCCTCATCGAGGAGAAGGGGATGCTCTTTGGGGACAAGGCAGTCTTTCTCCTCACGCAATTTGACACGTACCGGCTTTTTGTCATCGACCCGGAGATCGGGGAATCCCTGGCAGCCCGTTGTAAGATCTATAACAGGAGCCACCTGAAAGGGAAGATTACCGAAGAGATCCCGGTCTTTGGGGGAGTCCAGAAGACACTGGGAAGGATCTGTGTGGTGATCAAGAAGCAGGACGCGGTCCAGAACGGGGTGCGGGTCTCTCTGCGGAAGGGCCGGCAGGTCCTCGCAAGCGACATCACTGCCGGCGACGGGAGGGCCTGCTTCAAGGTACTGAATGGGACCTATGATTGCGTGGTGATTGACCGTGAACAGAAGATGTACCGGTTCAGAGTTGATTTCAAAGAACCGTTCACCGAATCCGTGATTGACATCGGGGGTGTGACCTGAAATGACAAACGATGGAGAAAAAGCAAGCAGGTTGGGAGATATCCTGAAAAAAATGCGAAAAGAAGAGTCGGAAACGGGCAGCCAGCCCGCCGCACCGAACCCGGAGGCAGAGGCCCCCGCATCTCCGGATGAGGGCCCCTCCCTCTCCTCGGTGCTGGAAAGAATGAAGGCGATCGAGGCAGAGGAGAGAGAGGAGGATGCGGAAGACGAGTCCCTCCGGACCATCCTCGGCGAACTCGCCGATGAGGAAGAGTCCGGCCCGGACCTGAGTTCTGTGGAGGAACCGGCCAGTCCCGATCCTCAGGCGTTTTCGGCAAAGAGGACAAAATGGTCGGGGAAGACGGAGGCTGAAGCCGAGAAGTCGGTGGTGAGCGTCGACGAGATCGTCGACTTCACTGACCTCGTCCTCCCGCAGGGGGCAACCTTCGAGGTCGAGGACATCCACCTCGCCACCTCCAGTGCATTTGACCTCGTGGACAAGGGCTCGGTCCTCCGCGAGATCGACCAGATCTGGCAGCCGGGCTTCCCCGGCGGCGCAGCTCCGTCCACGGCCGCGGAGCCTTCGGTGGTCGAGGAGGAAGCGAAGACAGGGTTCCTTGGAAGATTATCATTCAAACCGAAGGGAGCCAAGATAGAGGAGTACGATCCGAGAATCCATGGACCGCTCGTCAATCTTTCCATCCCAACCACGCAGGGCCAGGAAGAGGTCGAGCTCTACCCGGTGAATGAGCCGTACGCCTACATACGGGTGATCTATGACAACACCACCCATGAATATGAATACCAGGTCATCGAGCCAATCCTCAACAGGGCCGAGCAGGAACTCCTGGAGGAGCTCGACCAGCGCCTCTTCGAGACGCTTAACGTCAATACCAAGGGGATGACACGCGAGGGTGCACGTGCGGCACTCAGGGGCGCAGTGGACGAGATCCTCCATGACTACGGCATCAAGCTCACGCCGGTAAACCGGGAGAAGATCCTCTACCATATCGAGAAGAACTTCCTCGGCGACGGGCTGATCGACGCGGTCATGCACGACAAATATATCGAGGATATCTCGTGCGACGGCATGAACACCCCTCTCTTCGTCTACCACACCAGCTACGAGTCCATCCAGACGAACCTCATCTACCAGGATGCACAGAAGCTCGATTCGTTCGTTTCCCGCCTGGCCCAGCGTGCAGGCAAGTACATCTCCATCTCTGACCCGATGCTGGATGCCACCATGGCCGACGGCTCACGTATCCAGATGACCCTTGGCCGTGAGGTGACTGCCCACGGCTCCACCTTCACCATCCGTAAGTTCCGCGATGAGCCCATCACCCCTACCGACCTCATCGAGTGGCATACCTTCTCCCCCCTCTCCATCGCATTCTTCTGGCTCGCCGTCGAGAGCGGGAAGTCCTGCATCTTTGCCGGAGGGACGGCTTCGGGGAAGACGACATCGCTCAATGCCATCTCCCTCTTCATCCCGCCCCTCGCCAAGATCGTGAGCCTCGAGGATACGCGGGAACTCAAACTCCCCCATCCGAACTGGATCCCAAGCGTTACGAGGGACTCCTTTGACACGGGGGGCAGGGGCGAGATTGATATGTACGAGCTCCTCCGCGCCGCACTCCGGCAGCGCCCCGAGTACCTGCTGGTGGGCGAGGTCCGTGGCCACGAGGCGCTTACCCTCTTCCAGGCGATGAGCACGGGCCACGTCACCTATTCCACCATGCACGCGGACTCGGTGGCAAGCGTGGTCCACCGTCTCGAAAACCCGCCTCTCAACGTGCCCCGGAACATGCTCAGCGCCCTGGACCTGGTGAGCGTCCAGGTGCAGGCAAGGATCGGGGGACAGCGGATCCGGCGGAACAAGCAGCTCATTGAGATCCTGGATATTGACCCGAGGACGAACGAGCTGATCACCAATGAAGTCTTCAAATGGTACCCGTCCAGCGATGAGATCCGGTACTCCGGCAAGTCCTACATCCTCGAGGAGATCATGGAAGACCGTGGGTGGAGCGAGGCGCGGATGAAAGAGGAGCTGAAGCGCCGCCAGGAGATCCTTGAGTGGATGCGCCTGAAGAAACTGCGCCATTACCGTGACGTGAGCAAGGTACTGGTCTCCTATCACCGCGATCCAGAGGCGGTGATGGAAATCGTGAGGGCCGATCTCTATGAATAGTTTCGAGCGGTTCTGCTTCAATCTCCTCGGCCACCGGATGAAGGAGAAGAGGGGAAAATTCCTCCAGCTCCGCAATAACATGATGGGAGCGAGGATGACGGTCCCATTCGAGGCGTATATGGCGACCGCCTACGTCTCCTCGGTTATCGTCGGCCTCGTGGCGGCCGTCATCATCGGGTTCTTTACATGGATCCTCCAGATACCGGAGATGATCTCCTACCGGGGAGCGGTTCCGGGCTTCATCACAGCACTGAGCGACTACCGGTTGATCCTCGGGACCATCATCATCACCATCTTCTCCCTCCTCGTCTTCGGCGGGATCACCTACTTTATCTTCCTCATCTACCCGGGCATCAAGGCAGGGGAGCGTAAGCGGAATATCGATGCCACCCTCCCCTATGCGATCAACTACGTCACTGCCATGTCCACCGCGGGAATCACGCCCGCGGAGATCTTCCGCCTTCTCGGCGAGAGCACCATCTACGGGGAGAGTGCGGTGGAGGCACGCTACGTTGCCCGTGAGATCGACATATTTGGCAGGGATCTCATCGACGCCCTCCGGATCGTGGGTATCTATACCCCCAGCCTGAGGATGAAGGACTTTCTGCAGGGAGCGATGGCGAGCATCTCGGCAGGGAGCAACCTCACCGAGTATTTCAGGAACAAGGCAGAACAGTACGCCCTCGAGAACCGTCAGGAGCAGAAGACGTTCCTTGAGACACTGGGGCTGATTGCGGAATCCTACGTCACCGCCCTCGTCGCAGGCACCCTCTTCCTCATCATCCTCCAGTCGATCATGTCGTCGATCAGTTCCAGCGCCCAGAGCCCGCTCTTCCTCTATGCGGTCATCTACGGGATCGTGCCGCTCGGGAGTATCATGTTCATCATCCTGATCAGTTCAATGACGCCGGAGGTCTGAAAATGAATTTTGGTGAACTCATCGGAAATTTCCTCAACAGAAAACAGAAAACTGCCACAGAGGAGGAAATGAGTGAATTCGAGAAGGAAGACAGGCATATTATAGACAGGATCGAGCACCAGCGGAAGAGCCGTCTCGGGCTCAACCGCCTGATGACCCACCCGGTAGAGGTGCTCACCGAAAAGCCGGTGAACATCCTCATCGTCTCGGTCCCCCTGGCCTTCCTCGTCCTTCTCGGGGGTTTCTTCTTCCTGGTGACCCAGTATGGCTTCAGCATCATCTTCACCACGACGCTCATCGATGACGTCCTCATCATCGCCATGCTCATCGCCCTCATCCCCCTCGCGGCCCTCCACCTCAAGGAGAGCATGCGTCAGCGGAGCATTGAGGAGGCCCTGCCCAACTTCTTCCGAGACCTGGCCGGGATGAACGAGAGCGGGATGACCCTCCCGAACGCCGTGGAGGTCGTCTCACGCGGGGAGTACGGGAACCTGACCCACCACATCCACAGCCTCAGGAACGAGATGAGCTGGAACGTCCCCTTCGTGGACGCGATCTACAAGTTCGGTTCGAGCCTCGGCACCCCCCTTGCAAACCGGAGCGTCGACCTGATCGCCAAGGCAAGCAAGGCCGGGGGTGACGTGAGCGAGGTGCTGCGGGCAGCCGCCATCGACTCGTACGAGTTCGTGACACTGGCCACAGAACGGAGGAACAACATGCTGATCTATGTGATCATCGTCATTGTTTCGTTCATGGTCTTCCTCTTCGTCATCGCGGTTCTCACGAGCACCTTCCTCACCACCATGGCCGAGGCGGGTGCGGCGGCTGCAGGGGCCGGCGCCACCGGTGCGTTTGCGTCACAGATCGACATGTTCTTCTACCGGCGGCTCTTCTCCCATGCCGCCATCATCCAGGGCTTCTTCTCAGGCCTCGTCGCCGGCCAGATGGGGGAGTCGGACGCGGTGGCCGGGCTCAAGTACTCGGTGGTCATGGTCATCATCGCATGGGTGGCCTTCCGGCTCTTTATCTAGCCAGGATCCAATACTCTTTTTTTTAAAAAAAAGCGTTTTTCAGGTGATATTGTCGAGTTTATACCCCTTATCCGAGAGGAGCTGCTTGACCCGTTCCCGGTGGTTCCCCTGCAGTTCTATCGAGGTTCCCTTCACCGTCCCGCCACAGGCGAGCTTTCCTTTCAGGAATTTCTGGAGTTCTTCAAGGTCGATATCGATGGGATCGAGGCCCTCAATGACGGTAACCTCCTTTCCGTACCGCCGCCTGTTGACCTTCACCGTGATCCTCTGCTGTTCCTTTGCAACTTCTTCGCAAATACATAGTTCTTTGGGCAGTCCGCATTTTGGACAAATACCTCCATTCATTACCAAGTATCTTCAAGTTCTCCCTATTTATTCGTTTGGCATGTGTTTATTCCACAGAACAGACCTCGCATCCCTGTGTAAGCACCTGCTCGGGTTTGCTTTGGTACCGGTAGATGGTGATCCCCTTGCAGGAAAGGCTCCGGGCGAGGGAGAAGATCCTGCCCACGTCCTCCACGGCCGCCTCGTGGGGGATATTCACGGTCTTTGAGACCGCGTTATCCACGTGCTTCTGGACGTTGGCCTGCATCAGTACATGGTGTTCGGGGGCGATCTCGCTTGCGATCCGGAAGAGGTCCTTGATATCGTCGGGGAGCGGAAGGTGCTGGATGCTCCCTGTCTTATACGCCTCCCTGAGCAGCTTCTCCGGGACCCGGTGTGATTTGATCATCCCGGAAAAGAGCGGGTTGATCACCTCGATGGTCTTTCCGGAGATGGTCCTCCGGTACGCGACAGCAAAGAGTGGTTCTATCCCGCTGCTGGTATTGGCGATGATGTGGAGCGACCCGGTGGGGGCGATGGTGGTCACTGTGGCGTTCCGCATCTCGGAAGAAAAGACGCTTTTGTCGATGACCGGGAACGAGCCTTTCCATTCCCCGAGCTCATGGGAGGTCTCCCGTGCCTCCTTCTGGATACACTCCATCAGCCTCTCAGCCATGACCAGGGCCTCATGCGATTCGTACGGCACCTCGAGGAGGATGAAGAGTTCTGCGAGTCCCATGACCCCAAGGCCGATCTTGCGGGTCAGGAGGGTACGGTCGCGGATCTCGGGGATGGGAAAGCGGTTGGCATCGATGACCGCATCCAGGAACTCGACCCCCGTTCGGACCAGGTAATGGAGGAGCTCCCAGTCGATCTCGTCGTTTTTCACACACCTTGAGAGGTTGATGCTGCCGAGGTTACAGCTCTCATAATTGAAGAGGGGCTGCTCCCCGCAGGGATTGGTTGCCTCGAACGAGTCGAGTCCCGGGACCGTGTTCTTACGGTTGATCTCGTCGAGAAAGAGCATGCCCGGGTCCCCCGATTCCCACGCCGCACCCGCAACCGCATGCCAGAGCTCTACAGGGTCAATGGTTCCGGTCACCTCGCCGTTCCGGGGATTGACCAGTTCGTACAGGTCTTTGGCCGCGAGTGCCTGGACCGCTACTTCCGGATGCTGCATTACGGATTTTCCGAGGAGTATCGCCAGGGTCTCGAGCGCTTCTACCGGCTGGCCCACGAAGCCGGGGAGTTGCCCGAGGTTCCCGAGCTGCGCTTCTTC
>JAVVFN010000072.1:0-7173 GCA_032250645.1 Methanomicrobiaceae archaeon
GTTCAAGCTCACGGTCTATGACAAAAACACCGGCGATATCGTCGCAGAAGAGGGATACGGAAGGGCGTTTTCCAGCACCTCCCCGGACAGGGAGCTGGTGCTGCGGGTCCCGGGCCTGTACCAGATCGAGATGACCGGAGCCTACGTGAACGTGGATATCTCCATCGAGGTCGCACCGCGGAATATCCCCTCCGAATGATCATTTTTTCGGCCCTACGCTCGTATGGTTGGTCAGTTATTTAAGCAATGAACACGAATATTGAGGCGCAATTTGCACGCATCTTGCCTGTCCCGGTAGGGTAGTGGATATCCTAGAAGCCTGCGGAGCTTTTGACCCGGGTTCAAGTCCCGGCCGGGGCGTATCTTCTTTTGGTTGGATCCTTCGACAGCTATAAGGGTATGCGGCCAGAGCATCGACCAGTGCCACGCACACAGCTGCGGGCTCCCAGGCGGAGCGATCGCAGTTTCCACAACGTGAAGGCGGAGTACGGGGATCGTACCCTCGATCGCGCCATCGACTCGGGGCTCCTCGAGCCCGCGGAGGCCGAGCTCCTCCGGGAGTACATCGCGGATCTCGAGGCCACCTCCGGGATCGGGGTGAGCCGGGCAAACAAGATCATCACCATCCTCACCAGGTGGCGATCGTTCATCGATTTTTACAGCGACAACCAGATCGGAGACCTGCACCGGGGCATTTCGAAGTTCAAGCAGGCGCGATACCAGGGCCACCCCTACACGCAGAACACCGTGCGCGAGTACCTCACGTTCCTCAAGCGATTTTACCGCTGGCTGGTCAGGAGCGGAAACTCGTGGATCGATCTCGAGGAGGTCGACCGCATCCGCCCGCCCGCGTGGGATACCATGACCAAGACCGCCTCCCAGCTGCTCACCGAGGAGGGGGAGGTCGGGGCGATGATCGATCATTGCCTTAACGCCCGCGACAGGGCTCTCATCGCAATGCTGTATGAGGGAGGCTTCCGGATCATCGAGCTCGGCACCCTGACCTGGGAGCAGGTGCAGTTCGATGAGTACGGGATGATCGTCAACGTAAACTGCAAGACCGAGAAGGCCCGCTACGTGCGGCTGGTGATGATCACCTTACAACCGGGGAGGCAGCATATGACGGCCTCCGGAGGGAATCGGCACTGTTGAGATCGGAGAAGAGAAGGCTGCCGTAGGGAAAGATACCCTGATCGAGAGTCCGGCTCGTATCCCGCACCGATGGATGAATGAAAGTCAATCGATTTTTCGCGTACTGGTCATCAAGGTGCCGAATCCGACCGAGGAGGCTAAACTGCTTTGAAAGAGGGAACGGCTTCATTTTATCCGGATAATGAAGCCAAACAATTCACCTTGATGAATGGCGTGCCGATCATCTCATCTTCAATTGAACCGATATTATTCAACTTGAACGGCAGGACGTTTGCTATCCCCTACCTAGCCATGATAATGAACTGACATTGGCACATTTGTGTTCATCCAACAGCCACAGTCTATCGATAACGGGGAAGGTTTATTAGGTCCATCGCTTTATTCCCCCGTATGATGAAATCGATAATTGTATTCCTCCTCCTGATCTGTGCTCTGCCCCTCTCGGTTGCTGGGCAGGGGCCAATGATGTACCAGGACGAGCATGGTTTTGGGATGATGCAGACGATAGAGGAGCGGTCGATGAACGCCACCATCCATGAAGAGATGGAAGATCTGATGATCGGGATGATGGAGGGAGATCTGGCCCCTCCCGAGCAGGAGCGACTGGTGGAACTGATGAACCAGTATCCTGCAGGCTACAGCACCATGATGAACCGCCTGCTCTACGCGGACTCTGATCTCAATCATCACATGATAGATGGTGAATTCTGGGCAGGGATGCCCTGGTGGATGGTCGCTCTGATGGTCATCATCATGCTCATCGGCACCCTGTGTATCCTGGTCTGGCTGGTGGTTGGAATTCTCGCGATCAGCTGGTTACAGCGACAGAGTCGGGGCTCATGATGCATCGTATTGTGCCGCGTATCGCTTTGGGTCAGGGGATCAGATATAATAACCATGTGTTCCTTCCCACTGGAGAGTAATTATATGGAACGGGAACACGAGAACCACGCTCATATGGAGGGAATGCAGGAAGAAGCGAAAGCCGGAGGAGAGAAACACAAAGAGCAGCACAGCGGGATGAATCTTCAAGGAAAGGCCGCTTCCTCGGAACATCGTCATGGGATGCAGGGCTCCCACCGCCACATGCTGGAGGACTTTAAAAAACGGTTCATCATCTCGATGATCCTGACTGTACCGATCCTGGTTCTTTCCCCTTCCTTTCAATCGTTTTTCGGGTTCAATTATGTATTTCCCGGGTCTGATCTTATCCTCCTCGCCCTCGCAACCGCGGTGTACGCGTATGGGGGCTGGCCGTTTCTCAAAGGGATAGTCCAGGAAATCCATGCCCGTCTTCCGGGCATGATGACACTGATCGCCGTTGCCATCACTGTGGCGTATGTCTTCAGTGCCGCGATCGTCCTCGGGTTAGTTAGTGGGGCACCATTCTTCTGGGAACTTGCCACCCTGATCGACATCATGCTCCTCGGCCACTGGGTTGAGATGCGTTCGGTCCTGGGCGCCTCGAGGGCTCTTGAAGAACTTGTGAAGATCATGCCGTCCGAGGCGCATCTGCTCAAAGGAGATGGATCGACTGAAGACGTGAGCATTGAAGCCCTCAAGCCTGAAGACACGGTTCTTGTGAAACCTGGTGAGAAGGTTCCAGTGGATGGGGTCATCACCGAGGGGAAATCCAGTGTCAATGAATCGATGCTGACTGGCGAGTCAAAACCCGTATCCAAGAAGGTCGGAGACGGGGTGACCGGTGGTTCCATCAATGGTGAAGGATCTCTTGTGGTCACGGTAAAGAAAACCGGGAAGGATACCTATCTCAACCAGGTGATCGAGCTGGTCCGGAAAGCCCAGGAGAGCAAGTCCCGGGCCCAGGACCTGGCCAACCGTGCGGCACTGCTCCTGACCATTATTGCTCTTTCAGTCGGTGCGATCACCTTCGTCGCATGGTATCTTCTCGGCCCGAGCCTTGATTTCGCAGTAGAACGGATGGCCACGGTTATGGTCATCACCTGTCCTCACGCACTTGGTCTTGCAGTCCCCCTCGTGATCGCAGTCTCCACTGCCCTGGCGGCGAACTCCGGGCTCCTTATCAGGGACAGGAGAGCGTTCGAGCAGGCAAAAGACCTCCAGGCAGTGGTCTTCGACAAGACCGGGACCCTCACGCGTGGTGTATTTGGAGTCACTGATATACTCACCTTTGGAGATCTGGGAGAGGAAGAGGTTCTTGCGAAGGCCGCGTCATTGGAAGCAAATTCAGAACACCCCATTGCCCGGGGAATCCTGCGAAGTTCTGAAGAGAAGGACATCACCCTCGAATCTCCGGAAGATTTCAGGGCTATCACGGGAAAAGGGGTGGAAGGCAGGATTGGGGGTATTCTGATCAGGGTGGTGAGTCCGGGTTACCTGACAGAAGAGGGCATCGCGGTCCGGGATCCTCGCGTGGAGAAGATTGCGTCACAGGGAAAAACCGTGGTCTTCGTTCTCCAGGACAGGACGATCCTTGGGGCGCTGGCACTTGCCGATATCATTCGTGACGAGTCCAGGGCCGCGATCACCCGTCTCAAGGACATGGGGATCAGGTGCGTGATGCTCACAGGGGACAACCGGTTCGTTGCCAGGTGGGTGGCAGAGGAATTGGGACTGGACGACTTCTTTGCCGAGGTGCTCCCCCACCAGAAATCAGAAAAGATCATGGAGGTCCAAAAGCAGTATCGTGTGGCCATGGTGGGAGACGGGATCAATGACGCTCCGGCTCTTGTCCAGGCAGACATCGGGATCGCCATCGGTGCAGGGACCGATGTGGCCGTGGAGAGTGCCGATATCGTTCTTGTACGGAGCGACCCGCGGGATGTGGCAGACATCGTACTGCTCTCGAAAAAGACCTATTCCAAGATGGTCCAGAATCTCCTCTGGGCTACTGGGTACAACAGTTTCGCCATACCGCTTGCAGCCGGTGTCGCAGTCGGTTACGGTATTATCCTCACCCCTGCAGTAGGCGCCGCCCTGATGAGTATCAGCACGGTCATCGTTGCTATCAATGCCAGGACGCTCCGGATGACCTGATTTATCTATTTTTCTGTGATTCGCTAGAGGACCGTAGATTTCGGATATTTCTCCAGAATCATCCCCGAAAGCTGAAACGGATTATTCTTCTGGGCAAGATCTATTGCCTGGGTCAGTTTCCACTCCTTCTCGGCATAGATGGTGAAGAGCGGTTGGCCTGCAGTTATGTTTGATCCCTTCCGCTGATGGAGAAGGATTCCTGCTCCCTGATCCTTCGGTGCCCCGGCAGCCCTCGCTATTCCCACAATCCCGATGGAATTGATCGAGGAAGCAAACCCCTCCCCGGGAGCCTCAATGGTGGCAGTGAAATCACCCACTGGTATTGTTTCCGCAGATATGCGCCCATCTCCTCCCTGTGCATTGATGATTTCCCGGAATTTTTCCAACGCTTTTCCTGAAGAGAGCAGATTCTCTGCGGCCTTCACCCCCTGATCACTTTTACCAGATACTTCCAGGAGGGTCCCGGCAACTCCGACCGCTTTCTCTATTAAAGTTGAAGAGAGGGCCTTTCCCTCAAGCGCATGCATCGCCTCCCGTGCTTCAAGCGCAGGGCCGATGGCGTTGCTCACAGGTTGGCTTCCATCGGTGAGGACACAGGAGATTTCAATACCAAGTCTCCTTCCTAGTTCGTTAAAGTCCCGGGCAAGGCTCCTTCCGTGGTTAACACCTTTGACTTTAGTCCCACCCACAGGGATGTCGATGACTGCATAATCTGCCCCCGCCGCGCCTTTCTTTGAGATAACGCTGGCAAGCAGCTGGGGGAAGGGATCGATAAGGAGGTGTCGCTCGATCCGGATGATGATATCGTCAGCGGGGGCAATTCCGGAGTTTCCACCCCAGGCGATGACTCCCCCTACGCGCGTGGTAATGTCACGAATCTCTTCCACCGTAAGATCGACCGGGGCGAGAACTTCCATTGTATCCGCCGTCCCGCTTGCTGAGGTGATTGCGCGGGAAGATGTCTTGGGGATCAGCAGACCTGCGGCGGCGATGATCGGGACCACCAGGAGAGAGATGGTGTTTCCCGGGACGCCACCGATGCTATGCTTGTCCACTACTGGCGTCTGCCCGATAGAGATCTTCGCACCAGTGTTGATCATTGCCCTCGTCATGGCCTCGATCTCGTCAAACTCTACCTTCCGGAGGTAGTTACCCATGACAAACGCCGTGAGTTCTACTTCGTTGAGCTGGTTTTCAACGATATCCTTGATGACGGTGTTCATCTGTCCATTATTATATGAGCCTCCTTTCAGTTTGTCCAGAATGTATCCGATGGATTTAGGTCTCGGAACCGGCGTTACTTCTGCCACGGTGCCTTCGGTGGGCCTCATCTCGCAGGGTCCTTCTGTTCTGCAGAATCCTATTTCTCCACGTTCCATCATTTCCACGGCGATATGGACGTCTTTAATACAGGTCTTCTCCTCGGAAGTCACGCTCACCCGGTCTCCGACCACAAGCCCGAGTTCCTTCGCGTCTTCCTGGTTCAAAATCACCGAGGAACTCATAAGCTTCAATGGAACGTCACGGACAACGAATTTCATGGGCAATACCTAATCATAGCAATATAAAAAAGCTAACCAGCGTGAGAGCAGCTGCATGCCCAGACTTTTACCAGATGAGAAAAACGTGCTGTATGTGGAGGAGGTGAGTCGAGTTCTTCCTCTTACCAGCTTCATGGGTCTGTGGGGCAAATCACCGGCCAGGTGCTTTCCAGGAATTCGCATCGAGAATGAAACGAATTACCAGATGGGCAGTCTGGATGATGTGGATCCGGCGACCGATATCGGTGGCGGTTCCATAGTGATCCATACAAAATAATTTTTGGTGATTAGGTAACATCGACCCCTAACACCCTTTAGTGTAGCATCAAATCGACCAGAGCCTCAAATAAATCTTTCCCTCGATTGTTGTAGCGCCACTCCATCTCCTTGATGTAGTAAAGGAATTTTTGTCGTGAGATTCCGTGATGCTTGATCAACCGTTCTTTTGCGAAGGCCCAAAATCCTTCAATCCCATTGATGTAGACCTTCCCCTGTTTGAATTTATACTGATGGTCGATATTGAGATGCTTGTATCCACAAAACATGAGCGAATCGTAGCCTCGCCACTTGTCAGTGTATACAATAGAACCTCTCCGGACCCGTTTTACCGTCTCCGTCATGAGACTCTCCGCAGAAACGTCCTGCACGATACTCACTGAGACCTTTCCTCCTCGCTCCAGGATCCCGAAGACGATGGTCTTTCCTCCCGCACCTCTCCCTCTCTTGCCCTTCCTCTTTCCTCCAAAGTAGGCTTCATCCGCCTCCAGTTCTCCTTTCAGGATATTGTCGGTAGTTGCGAGTTCTTCCACAATCGCACTCCGAAGAATATCATAGGCCTTGAGAGTGGTTTTGTAACTGAGATGCACCTCTTGAGAGGCTTTCCTGGCTGAGGTGGAGAGCTCGAACAATTTGACCAGAGAGAGCCACTGTGAAGGCGAAATTCGGAGATGGGAGAAATGCGTCCCCTGGAGTGGCCAGTAATCTCTCTTGCATCCTCTGCACCTCAATCGCCATCTCTGGTGATAATAGAATTCAGATGAGTGACAAGAGGGACAGAGCGTATTCCCACGTTTCTTCCAGAGATACTCCAGGGATAACCGGTCTTCAGATACCAGCTTGCCGATCTCCCGAAAATCCATATGATCCATATCCACTTCCTAACTAAAGGTTAGGGGTGGACCTTACACAATCACCAAAATTTATTTTTTCTCCCTTACACGTTTCAGTTCCTGGAGCGAGGCCTCTGGATACTTGATCAGGTAGTCTGCGACCTTCGGGATATGTACCAGCTCGCACTTCTGGCAGCTCCATATATACCCTCCCGCGGAACTTTCCACCCAGGCACCCAGATCCTCGTCGAGGCAGGGGTAGAATGGACAGTAGCAGAAATCACACCGCTGACCTTCGAAATGGCACGGATAGTAAGGACAGTTCTCCGGGGTCCATTCCACCCACCGGTGGC
>JAVVFN010000073.1:0-7125 GCA_032250645.1 Methanomicrobiaceae archaeon
CATGAATCTCATGTGCGGATTGAGCGAGACGGACGGGCTCCGGATCGCCGCACTCTGCCCGTAGGTGATTAAAAAATGAAGATCAAGGACGTAATGACGCGGTCTCCTGTGGTGATCTCCGTGCACGCGAAGGTCAGGGAGGCGGCCGCGCTCCTGAGAGAGCACCATGTCGGGGGGCTCCCGGTGATGGACGGCGAGAAGGTGGTGGGAATGGTGACCGAGTCTGATATCCTCTCCCTCCTCAATCCCGGCGGGATCAGCAACGACCTCTGGCTCCCCTCTCCCCTCGAGGTGATCGAGGTCCCGATACGGGAGCTCTACAACTGGGAGAGGACCAGAGAGGCGCTCTCTGATATCGGTGATGCGGAGGTCTCCTCGATCATGTCCCGCGATGTTATCTCCATTACTGCGGGCGCAGATATCGAGGAAGGGGCTGCGGTCATGCTCCGGGAGGAGATCGGCCGTCTCCCGGTGATCGAGGACGGGAAGCTGGTGGGAATTGTCACCCGATCCGACCTCGTGCGAGGGCTTGGGCTGCGCCATGCCGGAGAGGGAGGAGAGAGGGACCAGCGATGAGGAGCATCTGTGCGGTGGAGGGGGTTTCTGCTGCAGGTATCAAGGAAGGGAGGTATGGCCTTGCCCTCATTAAGGCAAAGGGGACGGCCGCCGGGGTCTTCACCCGCAACCTCGTCCGTGCCGCACCGGTCGAGCTGATGATGGAGCGGATGGCCGGGGGCCGGCTCGACGGGGTCATCGTCAACAGCGGCTCGGCAAATGCGTACACCGGGAAGAGGGGGCAAGAGGATGCGGTGGCCATGGCCGAGATCGGGGCAGAGGCACTCGGCACGGACCCGATGCGGGTGGGTATCGCGAGCACCGGGGTGATCGGGCGCCATCTGGACCTTGCACGCATCCGCGATCAGGCGAGAAGGATCGCGCCCCTGGTCGCGCGACACGCGGACGCGGAAAACCAGGCGGCACACGCGATCATGACAACCGATCTTGTGCCGAAGCACGCCCTCGTAGAGAGGAAGGGCTTCAAGGTGGCCGGGATCGCGAAGGGGAGCGGGATGATCGCACCGGACATGGCCACCATGCTCGCCTTCCTCTATACCGACGCCGAGATCCCTGGGCCCGAGCTCAAGTCAGCGCTTGCATGGGCGGCCGACCGGTCCTTCAACCGGGTGGTGGTGGATGGGGATATGAGCACCAATGACGCCTGCTTGCTCACCGCAACCGGGGCAGGGACAATGCCCGATATGGATGAATTTGCCAGTGCCCTCCTCTCCTGCTGCACCAGCCTTGCGGTACAGATCGCGGCAGACGGCGAAGGGGCCACAACCCTCATCGAGGTGCGGGTGGGCGGGGCCGCAAGCGAGGAAGATGCAGCAAAAGTGGCCCGGACCATCGTCGGCTCCTCGCTGGTGAAGACCGCGGTCTACGGGAGGGACCCAAACTGGGGGCGCGTGCTGGCTGCCGCAGGCCGGGCGGGGGTGCCATTTGACCCTGACGCGATCAGTTTGTCGGTCTGGAACGGGAATGACCGGCTGTTCCTGGTCAGGAACGGCGAGATCGTCTCCACTCCGGCACTCGCAAAGGAGGCACTTTCCGGCGATACGGTGGTCTTCGAACTCGACCTTGCCGGGGGCAGTTCCAGTGCCATCGCGTGGGGATGTGACCTGACAGAAAAATACGTGGAGATCAACGGGAAGTATACAACATGAAACGGGAAGATGTGCTGATCGAGGCGCTGCCGTATATCCAGCAGTTCCATGGCAAACGCGTGGTGATCAAACTCGGCGGGCATGCGATGGTCGACCCGGCAGTGCTCGACACGGTCATCCAGGACGTGGTTCTCCTCCATTACGTGGGCATGAAGGTGGTGCTCGTCCACGGGGGAGGACCAGAGATCTCCCAGAAGATGGAGGCGATGGGCAAAAAGCCCAAATTTGTGGCCGGACTCCGGATCACCGATCTCGAGACGCTCGAGATCGCCCAGATGGTGCTGGTCGGCAAGATCAATGACGACATTGTCTCCCGTATCGCAAAGTTCGGGGCCTATGGCGTCGGCCTCTCGGGAAATGACGGCAACCTCCTCATCGCCCGAAAGCTCGAGATGCAGAAGGTGATGGTGGACAACGAGGAGCAGGAGGTGGATCTCGGGCACGTGGGCGAGATCATCGAGGTCAACCCTGAGGTGCTGGAGAGCCTCCTCGACCACGGCTACATCCCGGTCATCGCCCCCATCGCGATGGAAAGGAACGGGCAGAGCCTGAACGTGAATGCAGATACCACCGCAGGCGAGATTGCCCGCGCCCTGCATGCCTACAAGCTCGTGAACTTGAGCGATGTGGACGGGGTGATGAACGCGGATCGCACCCGGACCTACCGGCGCCTCACCATCAGCGAGGCGGAGATGCTGGTGATGGAAGGGGTGATCGTCGGGGGGATGATCCCGAAACTGGAGGCATGCATCCATGCGCTCAAATCAGGCGTGATCCACGCCCATATCCTCAACGGGAACAAGGAGCATTCGCTCCTTCTCGAGCTCTTCACCGATGACGGGGTCGGCACCATGATCAGGAAGGACGGGGAAGGAAGGGCCGAATCCTGAATGTTCTTTTCATGGCAGGTTTCCTTCCCCGAAAAACTCGTGCTGGCGCTCTTCGTTCATCTTGACAAGGACTTCAAAGACCTGCTGGACCAGGACCGGGTTGACGTTGTTCTCCACCGCAAGGGTAAAGGCCCGTTCCAGTACCCTTTTCACCTGCACATCATCATGTACGGGCAGGCCTTCGCGATGCTTAATCCGGGCGATCTCGGTGGAGATATTCTGCCGCTCGGTGATGAGCGCGATGATCTTTTGGTCGACTTCGGCCATCCGGGCGCGGACTTCCTCGAGGGTCATATACGTTACTGGAGATCCTGAAGGCTCTTAAACGCAACGCAAAACTGCGCGTGCAGCATCAGATATGCATAAGGCGCCCGGGGGCAATGGTACTGGATAATCGTATGCTCGAACGTATCGGACCCCGGGAACAGAAGGATCTGCTGATCGCGTGGATCGCCATCACACTTGCCTTCACCCTCATTTTTGTACGCAGCGGCACCTCCCCCCTCATGTTCCTCGTATTCTTCGCCATCTCTGCGCTGACTGTAGGAGTCGGATTCATCCTCCACGAACTTGCACACAAGTTCACCGCGATGCGGTACGGCTACTGGGCAGAGTTCCGCAAGGACAACCAGATGCTCCTGGTGGCGGTCCTCCTTGCCGCCCTTGTGGGGGTGGTCTTTGCGGCTCCGGGCGCAACGGTGATCTACGGCTCGTATCTTTCAAGAGAGCAGAATGGCAGGATATCGGCGGCCGGCCCGCTGACCAACCTCCTCCTCTGCATCCCGTTCTTCGGGCTCACCTCCCTCGGGGGGATCCCCGGGCTTGCCGGCATGATCGGGTTTTCAGTCAATGCAATGATCGCGGCGTTCAACATGCTCCCGGTGGGCGTGCTTGACGGGAAGAAGATCCTGGCCTGGAACCCGGGGGTCTTTGCCCTGATGATCACCGTCTCCTTCGCGGCGGTGGTGCTCGCTTTGAGTGGCTTTTCACTCGGTGATCTCCTCACATCTTCTTTTCCTAGTGCTATCTAAGCGGGCTTCTCCCTTTTCAGCTCGCGTATCTCTTTCACCACTTTTTCGCCTTTTTCTTCTGCCTCTGCGAGAGCAGTGGGGTGGCCCCTGATTCCGCCGTACTCGTCCATGTTATTTGCAATGATGTTGTCGTAATATTCGAACCCGATATCGCTATAGAAGGCGTTCACCACGGCATAGGCCCCGTCAAAGACATGGTCCCAGTTCTGTCCGGCAGTGGAGATGAATATCCCCTTGTGCCGGCTGATATGCTCATAGTCGAAATAGAGGTTTTTCAGCACGAATTTCCGCGCCCAGAGTGGCTGGCTGCGGTCGATGAACGACTTTAATTCGGCCGTGATCCCCATCGAGTAGATGGGGGAGGCAAGGGCGATGATCTCGATCTCAAATATCCGTTCGTAAATTGGCGTAAGATCGTCCTTCAGTATGCACTCACCCGTCTTGTGGCATGCGTTGCACCCCTGGCAGCCCTGATAATCGAGTTTTTTTAAGACCACCTTCTCCACCCTGCCCCCTGCAGACTCGGCGCCCCTGAGGAAGCTGTCCAGCAGCGTCTCGGTATTGCCGTGCCGGTGAGGGCTGCCCGAGATCCCCATGACGTTCACATCCATCCCGCGTTCACGCTCCCTTCCGTTCCCTGATCCATTGCACTGCCTTTTTCCCCATCCGCTCTGCCTCGTCTCCTGCCGTGGGATGCCCCCTGATCTCTCCTTTCTTGTCCACGCCGTCTGCAAGCAGCCACCACATGTTTGCATCACGTATATCCGAGACGTGGAAGAAGCATTTCATGGACATCTTCGCCCCGTCAAAGACGATATCCCATTTCTGTCCGGCGGTGGAGACAAAAATCCCGAGCCTTTTGTCCTTTCGCCCGGGAGGGACGACGGGCTGCTTGAGGACATATTTCCGGGACCGGAAGACCTGGGAGCGGTCCACGAGGGCCTTGGCCTGCGCACAGAGCCCAAGGCAGAAGATGGGAGAGGCGAGCACGACGATATCGGCCTCGATAACCTCATCCAGCACGCGGTTTAAGTCGTCGTCGGTCTGGACGCACCTGCCCAGCACCTCGCACGCGTTGCACCCCCTGCAGGGGTGGATCACGATGTCGTCGTTGAGGACATGTTTTACCACTTCCACATCCTCTCCCTCCTGCATGGAGGAAAGCAGCCAGTCGAGGAGTGTCTCTGAATTTCCGTGCCTTCGGGGGCTGGTGGCAAATGCGAGGACCCTGATCGCCATAGCCCTTGCTCTGTCAGGGATTGGATAAAAAGATTTGCTGAATTAGAGCTCCCGGAAGCAGAGGTACCAGTCTTTGCACTCGTACCCCTCCTCGAGACGCCGGGCCATCTCCGCCTGGGTCTTTGGCGCAGGCACGACCACCTTGTCGCCGGGCTGCCAGTTGGCAGGCGTGGCGACGCCGTACTTGTCAGTGGTCTGGAGGGCTTTGATCAGCCGGATCATCTCGGGAATGTACCTCCCGTTGGAGAGCGGGTAGTAGATCATCGCCCGCATGACCCCTTCGGGGTCGATGAAGAAGACCGTCCGGATGGTGGCAGTGGAGCTCTGGCCCGGGTGTATCATCCCGTACAGGGTGGCCACCTTCATATCCAGATCCGCAATGATCGGGAACGGGATCTCCACCCCCATCTTCTCCTTCACATTCCTGACCCACGCAAGGTGGGAGTGGACACTGTCGATGGAGAGCCCGAGCAGCTGGACATTCAGTGAACCGAGCTCCTCATTAACCTTGGAGAACGCCATAAACTCCGTAGTGCAGACCGGGGTGAAGTCCGCCGGGTGGGAGAAGAGGATCACCCACTTCCCCCGGAAATCGGAGAGCTTCAATGGCCCGTGCGTGGTCACCGCGGAGAATTCCGGGGCCGGTTCGCCGATGATCGGCATGCGTTTTATCTCTTCTGACTCCATCACTTCTTCACCAGCTCTTCTGCGGCAGCCTTTCCGTAGACGTAGGCCGGCATCCCCGCAAGAAGGAAGGTCACCCGGAGCGCCTCGTCGATCTCGTCCATGGTGATCCCGAGGTGCGAGGCGCCTGCCATCTGTGCGCGGACCGCATGGCGGTCACGGAGCGCCGCGGCAATTCCGATGGCGATGAGCTTCTTGGTCTGCTTGGAGAGTTTCCCCTCTGCCCAGATCCACTGGTCAAGCCCCATCACACTCTTATACATCTCGGGGTCGATCTCTTTGAGATCCTCGAAGATCTTGGGGATCTTCCCGATCTTCTCCTCAAGTTTCTTCATTTTTTCTTCCATATCTCATCACTTCTGGAGAATCATCGGTTCTCCGCAGCAGACAAGCTCGCCGCCGCCGACCACTTTGACTTCGACCACATTACCGCAAATTTCGCATAGGTAGACTTCACCTACTTTCGATACGTTCACCATTTCTTTCTACACCTCCAGGAAATCCGTTCAGCATGCGAGTTCATGCCGGGGAAGAGGTATCCCCCGCCATAAAAGAAAATAGTTTCTATCGTTTGGGTGGATGCTGTGCATCCTCCGGAGTCTTGACATCGGGCCGGATGTGGGTCATCGGGAAGCACTGGTACATCTCGCATGCGCAGGTGGGACACTTCACCAGGTCCTCCTCGGCCTTGTCGATATGGATTTCACGGCCGCAATCGATGCAGATGTACTTGCCTGGACCCACTTTTTCGCCTGCCTTTACCTTCTTGGGTTCTTTTGCAGATTCTGCCACTCCTAAACCTCCATTCATCTCATGATTCCGCACGAATTGCGGGTGCGGATATCTGACAGGGAGATATAGTCCTCTGGGCATTGATATTAGTTGCGGTGGTCCCTTAATTTGCGACTGGAGACGAATTCTCTCCCGCAATGCCTCAAAATTACTGTCTTCAATCAGGCTCTCCGGGAGGAGCCGGTACCAGTCAAGTAGGACGTCTTTGCCGCCAAAACCAAAATAAAGAGAATATGTTAAAAAGGAGGGAGGTATAAGTGGACATTATGCCGCCCAGGATTGTCGCGCTGCTCGGTAGCCCCCGCACAGGCGGAAACACTGCAAAACTTCTCGAGCAGGCAATAGGGGGAATTCAGGAGGCGGGATGCGAAGTGGAGAAGGTCATCGTCCCGCACCTGAAGTTCAAACCCTGCATGGAGATCTTCTACTGCATGGACCATGAGACCTGCCGGATGGAGGATGAGGTGACCCCGTTCTACGAGGCATTCAGGGAGATGGACGGGCTCATCATCGCCGCACCGATCATGACCATGGGGATACCGGGCGCCCTCAAGTCATTCATGGACCGCTTTCAGGTCTTTTATATGGCAAAATACTGGCGAAAAAATTCCTTCATCCCTCCAGAGCACCGGAAGGTCAGGAAGACCCTCTTTCTCTCCATCGGGGGGATGGATATCCCCAACGATTTCGATGGTGCGCTCCTCACGGTGAAGGCATTCTGCGAGATCATCGACTGCCCGCTCTGGGGCACCGTCTTCCAGAATG
>JAVVFN010000074.1:0-6952 GCA_032250645.1 Methanomicrobiaceae archaeon
TCACGCATCGTCCCGGTCGCATCCACCCTCATCCTCTCGCAGGTCCGCAGGATGCGGGACCAGGCCGTGATCCTTGCCGTGCGGGGATACCGGGGAGGGGGTCGCACATGCCCGTCTTTTGCCCCGATATTCAGCGATCCTGCCGGGCTCACCGCGGCATTGTGTATCGTGATCCTCTCCGGTTCAACGCTCTTTGCGACCGTGCTCGCATCCATCCAGTTGTGACAGGGGCCAAAGGAAAGTATAAATAAGTACGTTGATGCATTATGATATACATGATTTATCAACTACCGCACCAGGTGATGCCCCTGGAATGGGGTCTGCCGTCGCTCCGACGGCATGTACCGAAGAACCGCGCCTCCTTGTCCTTCCCATAACCGAAGAGATCCCGGTCCCGTCCTGCGACCCTTACACCCTGTACCGTTCCCTTGGGATCCGGAAAGGCTACATCCTCGAATCGATGGAAGGGCTCCCCCGAAGGGCAATCCGGTCAATCATCGGTCTCGAACCTGATCTCATCCTTTCGCTGGATGAACCCTCCACATGCGAGGGCGACCCGCCCCTTGCATCCGCATTCTTGCGTCCGGCTGGAGACGACCCCATCGCCAGGCTCCGCGATCTCTCCACCCGGCTCACTCTGCCTGGTACGGACCATGATGGATTTATTGGAGGATTTGTCGGGTACTGTGCGTACGACATGGTGGGCGACCTTTGTCCGGGGATCGTGCAGGCAGGCAGGGTGGAAGGCTCCCTTGCCCGGTTCATGCTCTCCACCCGGGGGATCGTGTTTGACCATGTGGCAGGATCCTGCACGCTCTTTGATGTGCTCCTCCTCGGACCTGGGGATGACCAGAAATGTGCCGCATCAGAGGCAAGAGAACGGATGAAGGTTCTCCGGGAGCAGGTCGCAGCCGCTGCACCGCAGGACCCGGGGGCTGCAGAACGGGGCCTGCGCACCTTCCCCACCTCATTCATGGGCCAGGAGGAGTTCTCAGATCTTGTAAGGCAGGCAAAAGAATACATCCTGGCGGGGGATATCTTCCAGGTGGTCCTCTCCCGGAAGATCACCTGCCCCTTCACCGGTGATCCCCTCGCAGCCTATGGGGTCATACGGGAGATCAACCCTTCTCCCTACCTCTATTACCTCCACTTTGGCGACGAGGTGATCATTGGCTCGA
Organism: Methanomicrobiaceae archaeon; assembly: GCA_032250645.1. Classification (GTDB taxonomy): domain Archaea; phylum Halobacteriota; class Methanomicrobia; order Methanomicrobiales; family Methanomicrobiaceae; genus JAVVFN01. Next base: position 1,179 of record JAVVFN010000074.1, read on the forward strand.
GCCCGGAGATGCTTGTGCGTTCTGAGGGGAGAAGTGTCCAGACCGTTCCGATTGCCGGCACCAGGCCGCGGGGGAGGGACGCACAGGAGGACGAACGCCTTGCCCGTGAACTGCTCTCCGACGAGAAGGAACGTGCCGAGCACCTGATGCTCGTCGACCTGGCGCGGAATGATATCGGCCGGGTCTCGGCCTTCGGTTCAGTCAGGATCCCGGAATTCTTTGGAATCGAGAAGTTTTCCCATGTGCAGCATATCGCATCCCGCGTCACTGGAACGCTGAAAGAAGGGTATGACCGTTTTGATGCCCTTGCTGCCTGCTTCCCGGCCGGCACGGTGAGCGGTGCCCCGAAGATCCGTGCCATGCAGATCATCGCAGAACTGGAGCCTCACCCTCGGGGACTGTATGCAGGTGCAGTCGGCTACGCCGGCTTTACCGATCTCCTCGAGTTCGCCATCGCCATCCGCACCATCAGGGTCAGCGGAGGGTGGGCCGAGTTTTCGACCGGGGCGGGGATCGTTGCCGATTCCGTGCCCGAAAAAGAGTACGAAGAGACCGAGCACAAGGCCCGGGCCATGCTCCAGGCGGTCACCAGGGGAGATGGCACGGTATGAAGGTCGTCATCATCGACTGCTATGACAGTTTTACCTACAACCTCGTCCAGCTGGTGGGAAGCCTGGGTGCAGAGCCGGTGCCGGTCCTCTCTGACGAACCGATCGGGCGGGTCAGGCAGCTGGACCCTGACCGGATCATCCTTTCGCCCGGGCCCGGGACTCCGGACGATACCGGGATCTGCCCGGAGGTCATCGGGGAGTATGCGGGGACCGTCCCCATCCTCGGCGTCTGTCTCGGCCACCAGACCATCGTCCATACGTACGGCGGGACAATCAGGAGGATGAGCCGCCCTGTCCACGGGAAGACGAGCAGTATCGTCCACTCCGGGGAAGGGATCTTTACCGGGATGGAAAGTCCCTTCACGGCAACCCGGTACCACTCCCTCGAAGCGGCCGGGGAGGCCATCCCCTCCATATTCAGGACGGTGGCCCATTCTGCAGAAGACGGGTGCGTGATGGCCGTTTCCCACCGGAACCAGCCGCTCTTTGGAGTCCAGTTCCACCCAGAGAGCATCATGACCCCGGCAGGTGCGCATCTCATGAAGAACTTTCTTTCGGGGGGTGCATGATGCAGGCAGTGCTCGCACGGCTCGCGAAGAGGGAGGACCTCCCAGGATCAGTCGCGAGAGAGGCAATGGAATTGATCGCGTCCGGGAAGGCTACCGAGGCCCAGATCGCCGCGCTGGTTACCGCGCTGCGCCTGAAAGGAGAGTCTGCAGAAGAGATAGCCTCGTTTGCACAGGTCCTGCAGGTGCATGCCATCTCCGTATTCCCGAAGATCAGGGGAATGCTGGTTGACACCTGCGGGACCGGCGGGGACGGAGCCGGGACCTTCAACATCAGTACCGCTGCGGCACTGGTCGCAGCAGGTGCCGGAGTGCCGGTAGTCAAGCATGGCAACCGGAGCGTGAGCAGCTCCTGCGGATCAGCCGATGTGCTGGAAGCGCTGGGAGTGCGTATTGATCTCTCTCCTGACCGGTGCTGTGCCGTCATCGAGGAGACCGGGATAGGGTTCCTCTTTGCCCCTCTCTACCATCCGGCGCTCCGGCACGCGGCAAAGGTACGGAAAGATCTCGGGTTCTCCTCCATTTTCAACCTCCTCGGTCCGCTCCTCAATCCTGCCCGGGCGCAGGCGCGGCTCTGCGGCGTCTACAGCCCCGGCCTTGTTCCCGTATTTGCCGCATGCCTCCAATCGCTCGGCGCAGAACGGGCCATGGTGGTCCACGGCGGAGGCCTCGATGAGATCACGGTCTCCGGGTCGACTCTTGTGACAGAGATCTCGCAGGGAGTCCTATGCACCTATACCCTCACTCCTGAAGGACTCGGCATCCCACGCTCCCCACCCTCAGCCCTTGCCGGAGGTTCTCCTGCGGCAAACGCAGAGATCATCAGGGATATCCTCTCCGGGGCAAATGGCCCGACCCGTGACGTGACGCTCCTGAATGCCGGGGCCGCCATCTACCTCGGGGGATCAGCCCCCGATCTTGCCGCGGGCATCGCACGGGCAGAAGAGGCCATCGATTCAGGTGCAGCCAGAGAAAAGCTCGAAGCACTGGTCATTGCGACCGGAGGAATGGGATGATCCTCGACCAGTTGATCAGGGCTGCCGTCCGGCGAGTGGCCGAACTCCCTCCGGCAGGCGGGGAGAGCGTCGAAAGAGACCGCCATTTCAGCCTGCTCGATGCACTCGGAAGACAGGAAGGGCAGAATGCCATCATCGCCGAGATCAAGTATGCCTCCCCATCCAGGGGGGTCATCCGCGAGGACCGGGACCTGCCGGGACTGGCCGCCTCACTGGCATCCGCGGGGTGTGCGGCACTCTCGGTGCTGACCGAGCCGCACTTCTTTTACGGGAGCCCTGAATATATACCGGCCGTCAGGTCCGCGGTGCAGGTCCCCGTCCTGCGCAAGGACTTCATCATCGACGAGAGGCAGCTTGCCGAGAGCAGGCGTCTGGGGGCCGATGCGGTCCTCCTCATCGCGGCGGTCCTTGGCGAAGGTCTCCCCCGGATGGTGGACGCCGCAAACGCGTATGGGCTCGAGCCGCTGGTGGAGGTGCACACAGCCGCGGAAGCGGACGCCGTCCTTGAAACAGACACCCGGATGGTGGGGATCAACAACCGGGACCTTGCGACCCTCCGGATCGACCGTTCCGCGACGCGGCAGCTCGCCCCTCTCCTCCGCGGTGCAGGCATGGCCGTGATATCTGAGAGCGGATTTTCTGTGCCTGACGATCTGCGAGAATTCCGGGACATGGTCGACGGGTTCCTGATCGGGTCGGCGATCATGGCCGCGGACGAACCGGCCTCTGCACTGGAGGGATTTGTATTCTCGTAAAGATCTGCGGGATCACCACCCCGGAAGACGCCCGGCTCTGCGCATCGGCGGGGGCAGACTGTATCGGGGTCGTGCTCTGTTCCGACTCCCCCCGCAGCGTCTCCCCTGGGAAGGCCCGTCGGATCTTTGATGCGGTCCCGGATCTCGCCAGGGTCGCGGTCACTCACTCCACACAATCGAAAGATCTGGAGAAGATCTGTGCGATCAGGCCGGACGCCATCCAGGTCACCTGTGCCGCCCGCATCCCGGAGGAGTGCAGGGCTCTTGTGATCCGGATGGTTGGACCGGGAGACGCGACCCCTGCCGATGCAGAGGTGATCCTCGTTGATGCGAGCCACGGCAGGGGGCGGCCCTATGATGGGGCTTTTGCATCCGCAATGGTAGCCGCATCCGAAGTCCCGGTGCTGCTTGCAGGGGGCCTTTCGCCGGAGAACGTTGCCAACGCGATACGGGCCGTCCGCCCTTCGGGAGTGGATGTGGCGACCGGTGTGGAATATGCGCCCGGAAAGAAGGACCCGGAGAGAGTGAAGAGATTTGTCCGGATGGCAAAACAGGTGATACCATGACACGGTTCGGCCCATACGGAGGGCAGTTTGTCCCCGAGACACTGATGTTCGCGCTGGAAGAGCTCGATCGCGCGTACCGCAACATCGTTTCTTCAGGTCCATTCCAGGACGAACTCTCCTATTACCTTCAGGAGTATGCAGGGAGAGCGACCCCGCTGACGTTCTGCAGGAACATGTCACAGGACCTTTCCTGCAGGGTGTACCTCAAGAGGGAAGACCTCCTCCACTCCGGCGCCCACAAGCTGAACAATGCGCTTGGACAGGCTCTCCTGGCCCGTACTATGGGTAAAACGCGGATCATTGCCGAGACCGGGGCCGGCCAGCACGGGGTTGCCACGGCGATCGCCGGGGCGGCGCTCGGGCTCTCCGTCGAGGTGTACATGGGGAGAGAAGACATGGAGCGACAGGCCCTGAACGTATCCCGGATGCGGATGCTTGGCGCAACGGTGGTCCCGGTCACTTCGGGCTCCCGGACCCTCAAGGATGCCATCAATGAAGCGCTCCGGGACTGGGTGGCACACGTGCACGACACCCATTACCTGATCGGGTCGGTGGTGGGCCCCCACCCGTTCCCTGCACTCGTGCGGGACTTCCAGATTGTCATCGGCCGCGAGATCCGCCACCAGATACAGGAGAGGGAAGGCCGTCTCCCCGACGCCATGGTCGCCTGCGTGGGGGGCGGTTCCAATGCCATCGGGATGTTCACCCCGTTTCTCGACGACCCGGTCCGCCTCTTCGGCGCCGAAGCAGGAGGGGAGGGGCTTTGCGGGAAGCATGGCGCCACCCTCTGTGCCGGGAGGCCGGGAGTGCTCCACGGCACCTACACCTACCTTCTCCAGGACGCCTTCGGCCAGATCCTCGAGTCGCACAGTGTCTCTGCCGGGCTCGATTATCCGGGGGTGGGGCCTGAGCACAGCTTCCTCCGGGACGAGGGGAGAGTGAGCTATCATCCGGTCACCGATGCACAGGCCCTCGACGCCTTCCTTTACCTCTCCCGCACGGAGGGGATTATCCCTGCCCTCGAGACCGCCCACGCGGTGGCTCTCGCGCGCGAGATCTCCGCCGGGATGGACGGAGATGAGATCCTGGTGATCAACCTCTCCGGGAGGGGGGACAAGGACGTGGCCACGGTCGCGGCACTCACCGGGGGTGCCGGTTGACGCGAGGGCGGATTGCGGAGGCGTTCAGGTCCGCCCACGGGCCGCTCCTTGTCGCGTGCACGGTGGCAGGCGACCCGGATTACTCCCGGAGCGTCCGGATTGCCGGCCTTCTTGCCGCATCGGGCGCAGACATGCTCGAGCTTGTGATGCCGTTCTCTGATCCGGTTGCGGACGGGCAGGTGATACAGCAGGCAGGCGCCCGGGCCCTCTCGGCCGGCATGAATACAGACCGGCTCTTTGACCTGGTCAGGGACGTGAGGAACGGGACGGAGATACCCCTTCTCATCATGACCTATGCCAATATCGTGCTGCAGAGGGGGCCGGTCCGCTTCTACCAGGAGGCCGCCCGCGCAGGGGCTGACGGGGTGGTGGTCGCCGATGTACCGGTGGAGGAGGCAGGTCCGTTCTGCAGTGCTGCCCTGGACACGGGCATAGACCTCATCCTCCTCGTCAGCCCGACCACCTCTGAAGAGCGGCTGGAGAAGATACTCGGCGCCTCCAGGGGCTTTGTCTACCTCATCGCGGCGATGGGGGTGACGGGGGCGCGGGAAGGGGTGTCAGCCGATGTGCTGGCCTTCCTCCGCCACGTCAGGGATCGATCAGATCTCCCGGTAGTGCCCGGGTTTGGGATATCCACGCCGGCCCATGTCAGGGAGTTTGTCCGGGCCGGGGCGGACGGCGTGATCGTGGGGTCGGCCCTTGTGGGGCTCATTGGTGAATATGGAGGCAGGCAGGGCAAGATGGAGGAAGCGCTCACGCAGCTGGTCCGGGATATGAAGGCAGCGATGCGGGAAGAAGCAAAACCGGAAACTCCTGCCGGATATCGACCCTGAAAGCAGCTCACAGGTGCGAATGCAATTACCTGATCCATCCCCGTGCCCGGGGCGAACAGGGCAGCGTCTTACAGGATCCCGGCCGCAGAGTTCAATCGCACACCCTTCCTCCCGGTTTGCACGTTATCCGGAGTTTAATTTCCGCAATCCGCATTGATATTCCAATTTTTCCGATCTTCATGATATTTTTTATAGTTATAGCGTGAAATTTTGAGAGGCTATATGTCTTCCACTTTCTCCCAACAGCCGCCGCTTGAGGTGTTACCA
>JAVVFN010000075.1:0-6927 GCA_032250645.1 Methanomicrobiaceae archaeon
CTTGCAAAGCAGCTCAATATCCTCCTGCGGGAGACCGGGGTGGAGAGGGACCATATTGTGATCGACCCCTATACCGGGGCGCTGGGATACGGGTATGAGTACTCCTACTCGGTGATGGAACGTATCCGCCTCTCTGCACTGAAGGGGGATGCAGATCTTGCCATGCCCATGATCAGTGCCGCGATCGATACCTTCAGTATACGGGAGGTCCGCGATGCAGAGCCCTCCATGAAGGAGGAGACCGCGGTGAGGTGGGAATTTTACACGCAGCTTGCGTCTCTTGTAGCCGGGGCCGATATCGTCTGCGTCCGTCATCCCCGCACCGTAGAGATGCTAAAGGAAGCGCTGGCACTTCTCCGCCCGGAAGCAGGGCAGGGGGAGGAGTAGCCCATGGCTCTCAAGGCGCTTGATATCTACAAACTGCTCCCCAAGACAAACTGCAAAAAGTGCGGTTATCCGACCTGCCTTGCATTTGCCATGAAACTTGCCGCGGGCCAAGCAGATGTTAACCAGTGCCCGGATCTTGACGAGGAGACCCGCGCCCTGCTGGGAGGAGCAACCCGCCCCCCCATCCTTCCGGTGAGGGTGGGGGTCGGTGAACGTTCCTTTGTGGTAGGTGAGGAATACATCCTGTACCGGCATGAAAAGACGTTCTACCACCAGCCAGGCATCATCTTCATGATCGATGACACCATGGAGGAATCTGTGGTGACCGATATCACCGAACGTGTACTCCATGAGATGTTTCCGCGCGTGGGGCAGGAACTGGTCATCGACGGGATCGGTTTTTGCTTTAAGGGTGGCGATGCGGAAGTTTTTGGGGATCTGGTCGGAAAAGTGGAGCAGTGTGCAAGTCTCCCTGAGGTGATCTATTCCACTGATCCGGAAGCGCAGGAAGCGGCCCTTTTGCATTGCGGGAATTTCCGCCCGCTTATCTATGCGGCAACCTGGCAGAACTATTCGGCGATGTGCAAGCTCGCAACCCGGTTTGGCTGCCCGCTCGCGGTGAAGGCGGAGGGGATCGAGGGACTGCGCACGCTGGTCGAAAAGTGCAAAGAAGAAGGAGCAAAGGAGCTGATGCTCGATCCATCTCCCAAAACCCCGGGGGAATTCCTCCGGCAGTCGGTGGCGATCCGAAGGCTTGCCATAGAGCGGTCTGCCCCGGAGCTCGGGTATCCTGTGGTGTGCGATGCCTCGAGCTCCCCGATGACTGAGGCTGCGACCGCCGTCGGGATACTCAAGTATGCCGGGGTGATCCTCACCCCGCCTCTTCCGCCCGCCTCAACGCGTGCATGCCTCACGCTCAGGCAGAACATCTACACCGATCCTCAGAAGCCCATACAGGTCACTCCCGGGATCTACCCGATCAATGATCCGGGAAGGGACGCCCCTGTCCTGATGACAGTGAATTTTTCGCTCACCTACTTTACCCTCCTCGGTTATCTGGAGGCTTCAAAGATTCCCTGCTACCTTTTCATCGTGGACACCGAGGGCCTGAGCGTGCTCACCGCAGTTGCAGGGGGCAAGCTGACGGAGGAGATGGTCGAAGACGCCTTAAAATCATTCGATCTTGGCTCCCTTGTGGATCACACCACCCTCATCATCCCCGGGTACGCTGCCCCGCTCAGCGGGAAGATCGAGGAGGCTACCGGATGGAAGGTGATGGTGGGTCCGAGGGACGCGGCAGATATCGGGGGTTTCCTCGAGAAGGAATGGAGGCACTGATATGCCGACGGTCACCTTCCTTCCCGGGTACCGGAAGGTGGAAGTGCCGCGCAGGAGCACCATTCTGGAGGCCGCCCAGCGCGCAAACATCCATATGAACGTGGTCTGCGGGGGCCAGGGGAAGTGCGGAAAGTGCATTGTCTATATCCGGAGCGGCCGCGTCTCCTTCGACGCAAGAAAATTCAGCAAGTTATTCACCCCTGAAGATCTGGAGAACGGAGCCTGCCTGGCGTGCCAGGCACAGGTTCTCAATAACGTCCGGGTGGAGATCCCTGAACGCTCCCTTGTGCAGGAACAGAAGATCCTGATCGAGACGATGGATATCGAGACTGAATTCGTCCCCTCTGTACGGAAATATTTCCTTTCACTGGAGCCGCCCTCACTGAACGACCCGACCCCGGACATCACCCGGGTTCTTGAGCAGGTAACAAAGGAGGGAGGCCCCGAGGCACGCCATATCTACGCGCCGCTCGATGTGCTGCGGTCGGTTCCCCTGATACTGCGGCAGGGAAACTGGCACGTGACTGCAACAGTGGCGATTGTGCCTGGAGGGTACCGCCTGATCAATGTGGAAGAGGGTGATACCACGAACCGCCTGTACGGCGTCGCGGTAGATCTCGGCACCACGACCATCGTCGTCTACCTCTGGACCCTGATCACCGGCGAGATCCTGGGCACGGCATCAAACTACAACAAACAGATTGGGTTTGGAGAGGACATCCTTTCAAGGGTGAACTATGCCAAAAAACCTGGGGGTCTTGAGAGGCTCCAGAAAATGGCAATCGAAGGGATCAACGAGGCACTTACCACGGTGGCAAACTCGGCAGGTATCGACCGTGACGATATCTACGAGGTGGTGGTGGCGGGAAATACGGTGATGACTCATCTCCTTCTCGGCATCGATCCGGGCTACATGATCGCAGAGCCGTACGTGCCGGTGGTGCGCCGCGCACTCTCCACGGCAGCCGGGCGCATCGGCATCGGGATTTCGCGAAATGCAGGGGTATACACATTTCCCGCAGTCTCAAACTTCATCGGCGGGGATATCATTGCGGACATCCTCACCTCCGGCATCTCTGAGCGCGAGGAGATCTCCCTTCAGCTTGACATCGGGACGAATTTCGAAGTGGTGCTGGGATGCAGTGAATGGATGCTCTCCTGCGCCGGGGCTGCCGGTCCTGCACTGGAGGGGGGGGAGGTACTCTCCGGAATGAGGGCAAACCCCGGAGCCATCGAACGGGTCTCGATCGACCCCGAGACCCTCGAGCCGACCTATTCCACCATTAATAACCAAAAACCCCGGGGGATCTGCGGCTCCGGACTCATCGACCTCCTCGCGGAGCTGCTCCGGGCCTGCGTGATCGACCGCACAGGGCACATCAACATGTGGATCCAGCATCCCCGGATCAGGAGCGGGAGGTATTTCCCGGAGTACGTGGTGGTATTTGCTGATGAGGCGGATGGCGAGAGGGATATCTCCATCACTGAAAATGACATCAAGAACCTGGTCATGAGCAAAGCAGCCATCCACGCGGCCTGCACGACCCTGATGAACGCAGCAGGGATCACCCGCGACGAAATCAAGGGAATCTATTTCTCCGGGGCATTCGGTAACTATCTCTCCAAGGAGAATGCCATCACCATTGGTCTCATCCCGGAAGTTTCGATCCCTCTGATTCACAACATCGGGAATGGCGCCATTACCGGCGCAAATATCGCCCTGATAAACCGGAAGAAACGAAAGATACTGGACGATATCGCCCAGAAGATCACCTATATCGAGCTCAATGCCGAGCCCTCGTTCATGGACCAGTATACCTCGAGCTGCTTCCTTCCCCATACTGATCTTTCACTCTTCCCGGAGGTACAGAAGATGCTCGATGAGTGCAGGATACGGAGGGGCTCCTGATGGCCCGCCCCCTCCCTCCGCTCCCCCTCCACGCAACCGGCATCGGAGGGCTGCCGCACACCGATCCCCGCTCAGCCTGTGATTCGGTCCTCTCCCACTTTCCTGAGATTCCCTATATTCCCACCCTTCCGCTCCGGGGGATAAAGGAGTCGATCGTGGCTACCGATTCCGAGCCTCTTCCGGGACGGGTCATGGAGAAAGGCAGGATCTGGGTGGATAGAGGGGTTGACCATTCTGCCGGAATGGAGAAGATCTTTTTCGATTACCTGCAGGGGGATTTTTCTGGCTACGCACCGGGAGAGGAGTACGCATCCGGTTTCTACGAGATGATGCGGCATGATCTCTCCGGTGCCCTGCTGGTAAAATGCCAGGTGACGGGTCCGGTGACCTTTGGTATGCAGGTGGTGGACCAGGACAAAAGACCGATCTACTATGATTCCGGGTATGCCGACCTCCTCGGCAAGATGATCGCGCTAAGGGCAGGATGGTACGAATCGGCGATCAGGAAGAGGACAGGAATTTCGAAGACACTCGTCGTGCTCAATGAGCCGTATCTCGCCGCACTCGGGTCTTCCGTCATCCCCATCGATGAGGAGATGGTGCGATCCAACGTTCACGACATCGCATCAATCCTCGAAGGCGGAGTGGGTATCCACTGCTGCTCCAACACCGATTGGGATTTTCTCATGTCCCTCTCACCCGGATTGATCTCGTTAGATGCGTACATCAACGCACGCGAATTCCTCCTTTTTGGGGAGCAACTTGCCGCATACATGGAGAAAGGAGGGACCGTGGCATGGGGGATCGTTCCTGCTGAATATGAGATCTTTTCCACCGAGACCGTGGACTCCCTCTTCGCGCGCATGGACTTCATCAGGTCGGAAGTCTGCGAGCTGGTGGAAGAGGAGACGTTCTTTTCCCGCTCCCTCATTACCCCGACCTGCGGCATACGTTTTGCTGACGAGCGCGGGGCCGATGCGATCATGGCGGCGACAGGCGAGCTTTCGCAAAAAGTCCGGGATGGGTGGTTGTGAGCGCCTCCTGTACGATCGTGGTCTCCGGGAAGGGCGGAACCGGGAAGACTACTATCTCGGCATTGCTCGTTGCCGCCCTTGTGGAAGCCGGCGAAACCCCTGTGCTCGCGGTGGACGCGGATCCGAATGCAAACCTCCACGAAGCACTCGGGCTTTCGGTGGAAGAGTCCCTGGGCAGTATGCGGGAGGAAGCCTTCACCCGGAGCATCCCTGCCGGCATGAACAGGACCGGGTATATCAAGTACCGTTTCCGAAAGGTTTTGTTGGAGTCGGTGGGTTTTGACCTGCTGGTGATGGGACGGCCGGAGGGGAGCGGCTGTTACTGCTTTCCAAACTCCCTTCTCTCCGAATGTATCGCACAGCTGAAGGAGGACTACCGGTATGTCATCGTCGATTCTGAGGCAGGCCTTGAACATCTCTCCAGAGGCACCATCCGCGCTCCCGATATTCTTCTCATCGTCAGTGATCCCGGGGCGAGGGGGATCCGGACTGCTCAACGGATCCATGCACTGGCGCAATCTGTAGGTCTGGCAGGGCTTCCTGCATACCTCGTGATCAACCGGAAACAGATCCATGGTCCAATTGCAATCGAACCGGGCGAGGGGCTGCCGGTACTGGCAATTCTGCCTGAGGATGAGGCCATCAGCCACGCAGACCTTTCTGCCGCACCACTTGTCAGCGTCCCGGCCAGCTCTCCCGCGAGGGCCGAGATCAGGATTCTTGCCCGAAAATTACTGGATAGATGCGCCCGGGGGAAGGACGAACAGTCATCTTCATAATCCTCAATTTCGAACGATTTCTAAAGGTCTTCACAATGACAGCCAAGAGCGAACACCGCACATGGTCAGAGGAGATCGAGATAGCCAGCTCCGAGCTGGTCGAGCGGGTAAAAGATCTCATCATGGAAGGGAATGTCCGCCGCCTGATCATCCGCAAGCCCGCCGGGGACATTCTGCTCGAGATCCCGCTCGCGGCAGGTGTGGTGGTGGGGAGCGTCGTGATCATCTATGCCCCCCTCTTTGCCGCACTCGGCGCCATGGCCGCCTTTCTCTCCCAGGTCAGGGTCGAGATCATACGGGTCGAGCCAAAGAATGAGAGGGGAAGAGAGGATGGCGAAAAATAGCCTGATACCCCTCCGGCAGGGGATACGACACCCTCCCGATTTTGGGGACGGGATCTCTGAGGGAACGTTCTTTTTACCAATCAGTCGTACAGCTATCTATGGCACTCCACCCCATTGATTTCCGGTATGGCACCCCTGAGATGCGGGCGGTGTGGGATGAAGAGCACCGCTTCCGGTGTATCGTTGCCGCAGAAGTGGCACTGGCAGAAGCGGAGGCAGAATCAGGAGTCATACCCGGTGAAGCTGCCGCACAGATCCGGGAGTGCGCTCCACGGGCCTCCCTCCCGAGGGCAAAAGAGATCGAGGCGGAGATCGGCCATGACATGATGGCGATCGTCAAGGCGATCGCAGAAGTATGCGGCGAGGCAGGGCGCTGGGTGCATTTCGGCGCGACGTCAAACGATATCCTCGATACTGCGACGGGCCTCCAGATCCAGCGGAGCCTTACCCTCCTTGAAGAGAAGCTCATCCGTCTTCTTGACGTCCTCCTGCAGCAGAGCAAAGATACGAAGGCGTTAGTCTGTGCCGGAAGGACACACGGGCAGATCGGGGTGCCCACCACCTATGGCCTGAGGTTTGCGATCTGGGCGAGCGAGATCGCACGACATATCGATCGACTCCGGGAGATGCGCCCCCGGGTCGTCATCGGGCAGATGACCGGTGCAGTGGGCACACAGGCATCACTGAAGGACAGGGGCCAGATGGTGATGGAGAGAATGATGGCCTCTCTGGATCTTGCTGCCGTCGACGTCTCAAATCAGCTCATCCAGCGGGACAGGTATGCGGAATATTTCATGTTCCTTGCCAATGCGGCAACCACTCTGGACAAGATGGGGGTGGAGATCAGGATGATGCAGAGATCAGAGATAGCTGAGCTTGAGGAGGCATTTGGTGAAGGGCAGGTGGGGTCCTCGACCATGCCGCACAAACGCAACCCGATCAAAAGCGAGCAGGTATGCGGTCTTGCACGGGTCGTGCGGTCCGCAGTGGAGCCTGCGCTCCAGAACAACCTGCTCTGGGATGAGAGGGATCTTACAAACTCCTCCTGCGAGAGGGTTCTCTTCCCGGAGGCGACTGTGCTGACCGACCATATCCTCAAGGTCATGACCGGGGTCATTGGCGGTCTCACCTTCAGG
>JAVVFN010000076.1:0-6922 GCA_032250645.1 Methanomicrobiaceae archaeon
GGATCGACCGTGTTGCCCACGCTCTTGGACATCTTCTTGCCCTTCTTGTCCAGCACCAACTCGTTGACCAGGCAGCTCTTGTAGCTGCTGCGCCCCATCAGGAAGGTGCTGATCACAAGCATGGTGTAGAACCAGCCGCGGGTCTGGTCCTGCCCCTCGGTGATGAAGTCGGCAGGCCAGAGGTCGGAAAACGGCTCCCTCTCCCGCGGGAACCCGAGCGTCGCCCACGAGGCGACCGCAGAATCGAACCAGACATCGAAGATATCCTCCACCCGGCGCATGGTGCCGCCGCAGGCGCAGGGCACCACCACCATGTCCACGTACGGGCGGTGCGGGTCGGGGACCGCGGTCCCGCTCGCCGCCTCGAGCTCGCCGATAGTCCCGAAGACCCGGTACGCATCGCAGGCATCGCACCGCCAGACCGGCACCGGGGTGCCCCAGTACCGCTGACGGGAGATGCACCAGTCACGGGCCTCGGCCACGAAATCGTGGAAACGGGCGCTCCCCGCCCACTCCGGGTACCAGCTCACCTCGCCGATCTCGTGGAGCATCTGCTCCCTGATCACGGGGATCGCGAGAAACCACTGCTCGGTGGCCCGGTAGATGATGGGGGTCTTGCACCGCCAGCAGTGGCCGTAGCGGTGGACGAGCCACTCCTTCGAGAGCAGGTGGTCGCCGAGCGCCTCAAGCACCCCGGCATTCGCCGCCTTGACGTGCTTCCCGGCAAAGACGCCGGCATCTGCGGTGAAAAGCCCGGCCTCGTCCACCGGGCAGAAGATCACCAGCCCCTCCCGGGTGCCGAGCACGTAGTCGTCCCACCCGTGCCCGGGCGCGATATGCACCATCCCGGTATTCTCCATTGCCACGAAGTCCGCCGCCACCACCCGGTGCGCGATCTCCTTCTGGGCAGGGATGAGATCGGCCAGGGGAGACTCGTAGCGGGTGCCGACCAGCTCGGAGCCGGTCTTCTTCTCCAGCACCTCGTAGTCCTGGTAGCGCCCCTTGCGGAGGACCGATTCTGCAAGGTCGCACGCGATCCAGAGGATCTCGGACCGCCCATCCTTCTCGGCCCGGACCCTCGCGTAGCAGAAGGAGGGGTCCACGGCGACGGCAACGTTCGCCGGGAGGGTCCACGGGGTGGTGGTCCAGATGACCAGGTACTCGCCCTCCCGCCCGGCAACGGGAAACTTTACGAAGATGGAGGGATCGCGGACATCCTGGTACTCGACCTCGGAATCGGCGATGGCGGTCTCGCACCGGGGGCACCAGTTGACCACGCGGTGCCCCCGCTCGAGGAGCTTCTTTTCATCGGCCTTCTTCAGCGTCCACCAGACCGCCTCGATGTACTCCGGCCTGATTGTCTGGTAGGGGTCGTCGAAGTCGAGCCAGACCCCGAGCTGCTTGAACTGCTCGCTCATGATGTCGCGGTGGGACAGCGCAAACTGCTTGCACTTCTCGATGAACGTGGCGATCCCGCAGGCCTCAATATCCTTCTTGGAGGAAAAGCCAAGCTCGTGCTCCACCCGTACCTCGATCGGGAGCCCGTGCATGTCGTAGCCTGCCCGGTCCAGCACGTGGCAGCCCCGCATCCGCCAGTAGCGGAGGATGCTGTCCTTGATGATCTTGTTCCACGCGGTGCCGAGGTGGATGTGGCCGGTGGTATAGGGCGGCCCGTCCACAAAGAAGAACGGGGGACCATCCCGCCGGAGAGCGCGTGTCTGTGCATAGATATCTTCTGTGGTCCAGAAATGGCGGACCTCCGACTCCACATCCGCCGCCACATAGCTGCTGGTGACTTCCTCCACTGCTAATCTTTTATGCATTTGTTTCTGGGGATTGAAAGCATTTGTGAGGCGACCGAAAGCTATCTTTCGTTGCGGGCAGAAGATCCAGAAGATGCAGATCGCAGTGATTGGGGCGGCCGGGTGCACGTCAGAAGAGGCAGATGCCGCCGAGACCATCGGCTACCTCATCGCGGCAAACGGCGAGACCCTCTGCTGCGGCGGGAGAGGAGGGGTGATGGAGGCGGCCTGCCGGGGGGCAAAACAGCAGGGAGGGCTCACGGTGGGGATCCTCCCCGATCTCTCCGGCGGGAATCCCTACCTTGACGTGGTGATCAGGACGGACCTCGGCAACGCCCGGAACGCGGTGCTGGTGGGCTCGAGCGATGCGGTCATCGCGGTCGGAGGGGGTTATGGCACCCTCTCGGAGATCGCCATCGCCCTCAAGATGAATAAACCGGTCTTCGGCCTGGCGACCTGGGAGATCGAGGGCGTCATCCGGTGCAGTACCCCCGAGGAGGCCGTCCTCATGGCAGTTCGCGCCGCACGCCTGTCTCCCTGACGCCGTAGCCCCCGAGACGGGTGAGGACCGCACGGAACTCGTCGGTATCGATGATGCGCAGGAGTTCCTGCAGGCGGGAATCCTCCTCGAGAAGCGATCTTCGCATCCCCAGCTCGTACCGCTCGGTGCCCACCGGGACGAAGGGGAGGCCAAGCGCCTTTGCGGCAGAGTAGACGCACATCCCCGCCTCCGCCTCGCCTGTCTTCACCGCAAGTGCCACCGCAAGGTGGGTGGTCAGTTCACGGTTATATCCCGGGATGGTGGCCGGATCGATCTTCTCGCGGGCGAGGAGGTGGTCGAGCAGCATCCGGGTGCCCGAACCCTTCTGCCGGTTTGCGAAGCGGTGGCCGGGAAGATCGGCAAGCCCGATCCCCTCCCGGGAGACGATCCCCTGCTCGCGCTCTGCCACGCAGACGAGCACCAGTCCTTCCCCGGGAAGATATTTCTCAAGATAGTAGCGGTTATACTCCCCGTCCGGTGCGAGGAGGTGCATGGGGGCGGCGTGGCACTGGTGTCTTTTGAGGGAGAGCAGGCCGCCCATGCTTCCTGCGTGGGTGGAGTGGAGCGCGACCCCGCTCCTCGACGCAAGGTCGGCAAGGTGATCGAGGGCCGGGTCGTGGCTCCCGGTGATGAGCAACGCCGACTCGGCGATGGAGGGCGGCACCGTGAGCAGGGCATTGACCGTGGACCCTGCCGCGATCCCCTCGAGTTCTGCCGGTATCCGCAGGTACGCGTTCGCCCGCACCAGGCTCATCTGCACCCCGGCTCCCCGGGACTGGGGCACGGCAACCCAGTCGCTCCCGATCCGGCCGGCCGCAAGGAGGACGAACTCGTCGGTCCCGATCTCGGAGGTGAGCGTGGTGGTCAGTGTTGCGGAAACTTTCGCGGTCCCTGGTACCGGAAAACCCCGGGAAGCGAGCAATGGCCTTATCAGTTCCCGGAGGATCGTGTAGCAGGCAAGCGGGTATCCGGGCATCCCGATGACCGGTCTTCCCTCGACCTTCCCGATGATGACCGGCTTTGCCGGCTTGATCGCGATTCCGTGGACGAGCACTTCGCCGAGTTCCGCGATGATGGAGGCCGTATAGTCGCGGGTGCCCTTGGAAGTGCCGGCCGAGATGATGACAAGGTCGTGCGCTGCGACCGCCTCCTTTAGCGCGGCGCGGATCGCCTCCGGGCGGTCCGGGATGAGAGGGGTAATAGTGGCCGCAACACCGAGTTCCTCGAGAAAGGCACGGGCCATGTGCATGTTGCTCTCCACCACCTGCCCCGGGAGGGGCCGTGTGCCGGGCGGGACGAGCTCGGACCCGGTGGGGATAAGTCCTGCCGAGAGTTCCAGCACCTCCACCTCGGCGATGCCATAGGTGGCAAGTGCGCCGATCTCGTGGGGGAGGATCAGGTGGCGGGAGGGGAGGATCATCTCCGACTCCCCGATATCCTCGCCCACTGGCCGGATGTGCTGCCACGGGCTTGCGCAGCTCCGGACAAGGGACCCTCCCTCCACCTCCTGCACGTGCTCGATCATCACCACCGCATCAAAACCTGGCGGGACCAGGTTCCCGGTGTTCACGCGTTCAGCCCGCGTGATCAGGACCGGGCGCTGTTCGCTCGCCCCTGCCGTATCTGCGCTCCGCACCGCGATCCCGTCCATCGCCGAGAGGTGGCGCTCGGGGACCGAGAAACGGGCAAAGATCGGGCCCGCGGTGACCCGGCCACGCGCCTCGTCGAGCGGGACGAGCCCGGTGCGGGGCGCGGGGAAAAACGCCTCTTCCACGGTCCGGAGCGCCTCGGCAAGGGAGACCAGCGAGAGATAGCGCTTCACCACAGGATCACCTCCACCTCATCCTCCGCCTCAAATCCCTCGCGGGCCGCGGGGACGGCGACGACCCCTGAGCTCCCGGAGAGGGTGTTTAAGAGGCCCGACTTACCAAAGAGGGGGGTGGCCATGCCGCCCTGCACCTGCACACGGACATAATCGGTCCGCCCCTTCGCAGACGGGATGTGCCCGGTGAGGGTTGCTCTCAGGGTCCGTACAGTCTCGGTCTCGCCGGTCATCGCAGCGATCAGAGATCCTACCAGCGCGATGAGCACCACGTAGGCGGAGGCCGGGTGGCCGGGGAGCCCGATGACCGGGACCCCTCCCACCTCCCCGATGAGGGTGGGCTTCCCGGGCGAAATGCCGATCCCGTGGACATGGACACGGCCAATCTCCTCCAGCACCGAGGCGCACAGGTCCCGCTCGTCCTTGGAACTTCCGCCCGAAACCAGCACAAGGTTGGAACCCCCCGCAGCGGTGAGGATCGCCGCCGTGAGCCGCTCCCGGACGTCGGGGACGATCCCGAGGCGCACGGGCAAGCAGCCCCGCTCCTCGGCAAACCCGGCGCAGAGAGAACTGTTCGCGTCCCTGACCTGTCCGGGACCGGGGACCGCGTCGACCTCCACCAGCTCATTCCCGGTAGAGATGATCCCCACCACCGGTTTCGCCCGGACCGCGACCTCGGAGGCGCCGATGGCGGCCAGCACCCCGAGGTCGCGGGGGGAGAGCCTCCTCCCGGCGTTGAGAACGACCGACCCGCGGGCGAAGTCCTCGCCACGCACTACCACGTGGTCGCCCTCTGCCGAAGAAGCATAGACGAGCACCATCTCTCCCACCTCCTCGGCGTGCTCCACCATCACCATGGCATCCGCACCTTCGGGGAGGGTCCCGCCGGTGGGCACATAGGCGCACTCGCCCGGCCCGACCGTGATCTCCGAACGTGCGCCCATGGCAACCCTGCCGGTGAGCCGCAGCATCGACGGCATGGCCTCGGAGGCGCCCACCGTATCGGCCGCGATGACCGCAAATCCGTCCACCACCGAGCGGGAAAAACCGGGGATGTCCTCCGGTGCCACCACGTCTGCCGCCAGCACACGGCCGAGGCCTGCGGTGAGGGGAACGTGCTCGGCCCGAAGGGATCTGGCAAGGCCGTTCGCCACGACCCGTGCCTCCTCAAGGGGGGTGATGGAGAGAAACAGGCTCATCGGAAGCAGCCCAGCTGGCAGGCCCGGATCTTGATGCGGGGCTCCCGTGTATTGCAGTACCGGGCGATATCGATCTTCGGGATATCATATTTCTCGCAGATCGCAAATGCCTGCTCGCACCGGATCTCGCCTGAGATCCCAAACTCTGAAAATGCCTTCTCTATCTTCTCAGTATCCATGGGTACACTCTCCGCCGCATGATGAAATATCATTTACTGATGGGGAATTCCAATGTACTCTGTACACGCCAAAAGAGCAAAGACGACCGCGCCACAACCTTATCCATCCGGATGAAGATTGCGTTCGTCAATTCCCGCCTTGACCCGGCAGGAAAGAATATCAGGAGGCACCTTGAGGAGCTCCTTGCCGGCACCCCCCATCCCCTCCACCATATCACGTTCATCGAGACAGAGGACCGGCTCATCTACCAGCGGGGGATCGATGCACGCGCCGGTGCAGACCTCATCGTCTTCATCTCCCGGCATACCAGCATCGAGCCGGCCCCCACCCTCACCGTCCATGTCACCGGGAACATCGGACCGGCCGCGTATGGAGGGGATGAGGGGAGCCTCGCCCGGGCGGCACCGGAATGGATGCACGCGGTCCTCCGGCAACTGTCCAGAAGAGCCCCGGAGGGCTACCGTGTCTCCTACGAGGTCACCCACCATGGCCCCACCGATGTGCACACGCCCTCCCTCTTCGTGGAGATCGGGAGCACCGGGCAGGAGTGGGCCGACCCTCTCGCGGGCCGTGCGGTGGCCGAGAGCCTCCTCGCCGCCGAGCCCGGGGATCCCCTCAACCTGGTTGGGTTTGGCGGCAACCACTATGCTGCACGCCAGACCGCGATCGCGCTCTCTTCCCGTGGTGCCTTCGGGCACATCGTCCATTCCCGCCAGATCGGGCTCGTGGATGAGCGGATGCTCTCGGCCCTGCTCCGGAAGAGCGGCGCGGTCGCGGTCTATATTGACAAAAAGGCCATCCCCACGCGCGAGCTCCGGCGGATCGAGGAGCTCTCTGCCGCAATCGGGCTGCCTGTGCTCTCCGAGAGCGAGATCCTCGAGCTGGGCGGGATAGAATGGGATGCGTACCGCTCCGTGTGCAGGCTTGCAGAAGAGGTGGCGCCCGGCTCGAAGATCCACCTCCATGACCTCGCGGGATCGGGCGTCCCCGTCGCCGTCTTCCTCAATGAAGCCCTTCTTGAGGAGACATTGAGGATCGACGCGAGTAGCTTCCTCGAGAGCCTCGAAGGTTCTGGTCTTGCGCACCTTTCGGGAGCGGACGGGCGAATACTCCCAATTTTTATTGTATATGAAAAAAATAGATCAGAGCGAATACATGATTTAATATCTTCGTGTGTGAAAATTGTAATCCAGAGCGAAAATACTGCAGTTGAAGGTGATCGCCTGATTCTGCGGAAAATGCGGTTCGATCCTGAGTCTGCGCGCAAACTGGGGGTGCCGCAAGGTCCGCTCTTTGGCCGGTTAGCTGCGGGGGAGCCCATTTCGGTCGGCGATAGAAAGATCACCCCTGAGATGGTCTCCATCTGCAGTAAATGCAC
>JAVVFN010000077.1:0-6799 GCA_032250645.1 Methanomicrobiaceae archaeon
CTGCTGCTCGTCGCAGACGTGCGGGGAATGTCACGCAGTGCAAATGCCCTGGTGCGGGGCTACAGGGACTTCGATCCCGGGATCAGGTTCGCGGGGGTCATCTTCAACCATATCGGCAGCCCGCGGCACCGTGACATGATCGAGGAGGAACTCCCGGTTCCCGCCTTCGGGTGGATCCCCTGGCAGAAAGATCTCGCGGTGGAAAGCCGTCACCTCGGGCTTCGGATGGCCTTCGAAACCGCCGGTATGGCGCAATTCGGCGGGTTGATCAATGAACACTGCGATATCGGCGCGATCCTTGATGCGGCGCGATCCGCACCCGCCATCCTCCCGCCTGATGGATGGGCAGAAGAAGAACAGGGCGGAAGGGTGAAGATTGGTGTTGCATCTGACCCGGCATTCTGTTTCTATTACCAGGACAATCTCGACCGCCTCTCCTCGCATGGAGCGGACCTCGTCTTCTTCAGCCCCATGAACGATCACCTGCCAAAGATCGACGGTCTGTATCTCGGTGGCGGCTATCCTGAGCTCTATGCACAGGCGCTCGAGAACGGGCCTGCCCGCCTGGAGATCCGGCATGCAATCGAGGCCGGGATGCCTGCGTATGGAGAATGTGGCGGGCTGGTCTATCTCACGAGAAGCATCAGCACGGACAGGGAGTACCGTATGATCGGTCTGCTCCCTGCCCGTGCGTTTCAGCATGAGCGGTTCCAGGCGCTCGGATATGTTTCTGCGACCTGTAGTGCAAAGACCCCGCTCATCCCTCTCGGGCACACCTATCGGGGCCACGAGTTCCATTATTCATCGGTCGAGTGCGATCCGGACACCAGGTTCTGCCTCACACTCGCCCGGGGAAGCGGTATCGATAACGGCAGGGACGGCATCAGTGAGGCAAATGCCCTCGCAGGGTATACCCATGCCTACTTTACCGATACCTTTGCCCGCTCGTTTATCAGGGCCGCGGCAACACATACAGGGCTATCCTGAACCGGCACCGTACGTAAGGAATGGTAAGACGTATAATAATCCAGTGCGTACTGATTCTTCAGCGATGATATCCAAGGCGATCCTCGAGGATGACGAGACCTTCACACTCATCATCCAGCTTGCGGATATGGCGACTGCGGCGCACGAGCGGGGGGATTACGAGAAACGCGATGAAGCCCTCGAGGAGATCCGCCAGCTCCGCGAGAAGATCGCGCGGGTCACCTATAAAGAATAATGCTCAATTTCCTTTTTTTGGAAGGGTGAGGGAACCATATTGCCCTCCTCCTCCGGGGCTGATCTCGATCTCGCCCTTCCGGAACGCGCCGATGGCCTCTGAAAGATCATGATCGATCCTGGCGATTGCATCCAGTGGCCGGTCGATGAGGATCTGGATCTCGGGCCCCAGCGACGCGATCAGGGCCTCGTAGCGTCTCTGGCATCGTGCGGAACGGGGAGACCGGGTCCCTGCCACCAGCCGGACGATCTCGATCAGGGGGATGATATGGCAGTAGGGGGGGCGGGGCGAGGGCTCCCCGAGGGCAAGCTCGCGGGCCCGGTCAAAGACCCCCTTCTTGATCCTTCCCCCGCAGGAGGGACAGGTCCAGCCGTGCGATACCGCCTCCGGAATCAAATAGCGGGCGAAGCACCTCGTGCAGGCCGTACGGTTGTATTTCCCCTGCTCCGGGAAAAAGCCGGCATTCATGACGATCCTGCCACTGCAGACACTCTCCAGCACGTCCCTCCCGCTCCGTCCTCCCAGATCGAGGCGGGTAAATTCCCTCCCCAGCGAACCGGGGAACGGGCTGTGCGCGTCAGAAGAGGAGAGGAACGGGATACCCTTCAGCTCGGGGATCGCATCTCCGTATCCTGTATCGGCCGAGAGCCCCAGTTCCAGGAAATCGAAATGCTCCTCACCGTAACATGCACGGGCACACTCCACGCGACCGTACATACCGGTCCACGGGGTAAATGCATGTGCCGGGCCGATCAGGCCGCCCAGGTCGTGCACCTTCGCTGCCAGGCGGCCTCCGTCAAGGGAGACGAAAGGACGGCCAGCGGAACTGATATTCGTGCTGTACGGGTCGAGTACCCGTGCCAGTTCCTCAAAATCCGCAAAATGCTCCATGATGATGAGGTGGTGGATGCGCCCGGCCCCCTCCACCTCGGCGGTGGGGATGATCTGCACCTCCGCCGCCCCCTCTGCCTCCACCCACATCTTCCGCCAGCCTGGATGGAGGCCATCTCCTGAACCGAGGAGGTCAATCCCTTTCCGGAGGCAGCCTTCGATCAACGCCGCCGGCCTCATCTGGCGGGAGGTGGCGATGGAAAAACAGGAATGAATATGCAGGTCGGCGTTTACCTGCATGGATCAGCCGATATAACGGAGCTCGTCATCAGCGCGTATCTCCTCACTCTCGCGGAGTCGCTCCACGATACGCTCCATCTCCTCGGCCCGCTCCTCGAGCATGGTGGTATCGACCGGGAGCTCGAGGAGGTTGCTGAGCACCTGGAGGAGGCTGTGTGCGCTCTTCGGGTCCACCAGGTATCCTGAGGTCTCCCCCATCAGGCAGATCCCTTCCATCCCGCGGAGTGCCCCCATGCCGAGCAGGAGTCCTGATGCGCCGATGATGCCTCCTCCCGGCTCATCACCCGCAAAGAGACCTCCGGCCTGCTCCACCTCGCCCCGCAGGGACTCCCCATTCACC
Source organism: Methanomicrobiaceae archaeon (assembly GCA_032250645.1). Lineage (GTDB taxonomy): Archaea > Halobacteriota > Methanomicrobia > Methanomicrobiales > Methanomicrobiaceae > JAVVFN01. The sequence continues at coordinate 2,694 of JAVVFN010000077.1, forward strand.
GCACTGATCACCCGCGGCCGGTCCACCAGGTGGCCCACCCCGTAGCCCCCCAGCGTGTAGATCCTCTTCACCCCGAGTTCCTCGGCGATATCCAGGTAGGCGCCGGTGAGGAGATAATGCCCCTCCCCGGAGGTGCTCTGAAAGTCCCCGACCAGAAAGAGGATATTCTTCTCCCCTTCGTACCGGTAGAGGGAGTTACTGGCGAGGCGGGTCAACCCGTCACGGTCGAGCAACACCTGCGGAGGGAAATGGATGGAGAAGATCTCCGCGATCTTCTCTGCACCCAGCTCCTGTATCATGTGCTCTGCGACCAGTTTCCCGACCTGCCCGATACCGGGAAGGCCCTCGATCAGGATCTCGCACCCGATATTCTCTTCCTTGAAAAAATGAACCTCTATATTCTCCATTGCTTCATCCTCCTGCGGTACGGTCCGAACCTGTCCTCGGGAGAGAACCTTGCCGGATGGGAAGACCCGGTCTTTCCCCCGCAAACAGGGCAGATCGGAGAAAGAGTATAGGTACCGTCAACCGGGCAGTGCCGGATCTTTCCTGCCATCAGTGTTTGCCGGCCTTCTGTTTCCGCACAAACTCACCGGTGTCCCCGGCACGCTCCATGACACCGATTGCCGCTTTCGCGACCTTCTCGATCGCTTTTTCCGCGGTCTTGTAATCGAGGGCCGTCACCTTCACCCGGTAGATGGGGGCGCCGATATAATTGAGGTCGATCTTCACCCCTTCGATCTTCGGCTGGGCGCTCCTCAGTGCACGCCGGATCACGTTGACCCCGTCCGGCTTCGTGGAGGTGAGGTGGAGGAAGCCGGTGATGGTCACCTTCGAGACCTTCACATTCTCGCTGGCCACGTGGAAGAATGCCTCTGCCAGCGGGCCGTCAAACCCGAGCTTCTTCAATGTGGCGTCCTCGTCCACCAGCACATCCTCGAATGCAGGGAAGAGCATGCCATATTCCCGGTAAATAGCCTCCTCGATCTTCTCCTGGGGCACCTTCGCCGCTTCCGCAACGAAAGAGAGCCATTTTTTGGCTTTCTGTTCGTTCTTCCACTCGTTGATCTTCTCCCGGCGCTGGTGCTCGTTTACATCCTTGAGCGAGAGGTCGATGTGTCCACGCTCCCGGTTGACATGAAGGACCTTGCAGACGACCTTCTGGCCTTCGCGGACGTAATCGCGGATATATTTGATCCAGCCCCTCGCGATCTCGGAAATGGGAATGAGCCCTTCTCTCCCTTCGTATTCGTCCAGTCTCACGAACGCGACAAAATCCTTCACGTTCGAGACCGTGCAGACGACAAGTTCGCCGGGTTCCGGCCATTCCCTCTCATTCATGGTGACTCACTCAAATACGCTCAGGATCTCTGCCCGGATCTCTGCTTTTCCGCCACGCGGTTCTGCGATGATCCGTCCGCAGATCTGGCAATCAACGACCGTGCTTGCCTTTTCGAACACGATCTGCTCATGCTCGCAGTCTGGGCATTTCACCCGTACGAATGTACTCCGGTTCTCCCTGTGTACACGCACCATCCTTGTCACTCCACCAGTTCAAACTTTCCTGCCCGGAACCCGGGGCGGAGATGGGCTTTTCCACACTTCGCGCAGCGGTACCGGACATTGATCCGTTTTGTCGGTTTGTCTCCACCCGGCACCTTGGAGAATTTTCCCATGTTCCCCACCGTACCGCGTCGCGCCTTCTGCCGGTCGATCCAGTTCAGGTTGCGGTTCTTGCCACGCTTCACCTTCTCTACTTCATGAACCTCATGAGTACGACAGAATGGGCAGTATGTCTTGAATTTTGCTGGCATTTTCATGAAATAAGCCCCATATAATGGATAACCAATCCCATCATTATTTGCTGAGCCTGATATTTAATGCTATGTTGCGGGAACAGAGCACTTCTGCGTTCTCATCCGGGACGGTCACGATGTCCTCCCGTACGAGCTCGTAGATTTTCCCGTCCACGCCCATGAAGGCATCCGTATCGGCAAGGACCCTGACACACGCGCCCGCGGAGGGGAGCGGTTCCTCAGGACCGGCAGCCCTTTTCGCCTCCTCCGGCTGGATGGGGGGCGAAGGGCGTGGCGAGAGCGCCTCGTCCGAGAGGAGCGCCGCACGGCACTGTTCGATCTCCCTGCAGATCTCTTCGAACATCGCCTTTTCGACTGGGAGCATCTTCTTTATCTCCTCCCGGTCAAAGGTGCGGTTCTCGGTCTGGAGGAGCGCGAGGAGCAGGATCTTCCTCGTCCGGAGGCGGACGATCTCCTGGAGCGTCTCCTTGATGCTGCTCATCTCCTCGAGCCGCGCGTGTGCGGTCTCGGAAAGGAACCCCTCAAGGGACCGTGCCTCCCCATAGGTATCCTCGAAGAGCGAGCGCAAAAACCCGTGGGCCCGGTCAAATGCCTTCGGCGTTACGGTGGAGAGCTTCCCGCTCTCCCGTTCATTCAGGATAATAAGCCGTAATTCGTCGAGCACAGTTCTCTCACCCTACTCTTCCCGCATATTCTGCAAGGCCCCGGCAGCAGAGGAAGACGGCCAGCGCCTCGGGCACCGTCGCTCTCCCCTTCTCCAGGAGGTAATCATTTCCTAACATGGGCACCGGATATGGAATAGGTTGCGGTAGGTCGATCCAGACCTCCCTCTCGTCAAATACCACTGCATCGACCAATGGATCGAACCTCTCAAGCTCCGCGATCGAGAGGCGGGTAACCCGCATCCCGCTTCCCCCGTGCAGCGAGGTGGGAAGCCGGATGAGCCTCTTGGTATCGGTCGTCACCGGCTCGTCGGTGAGCGCTGCCGTTTCCTTCAGCAGCGCGGCAAAGGGCCCGTTCTCCTCGCTGGTGAGCGCGCTGATCACCCGGTCAGAGAGGGGGAGGGGCTGGCCGGGGTCACTGATCCGGGCGATATGCTCGCCGATGTTCTGGAAGAATATGGCTGCGGTGCCCTTCCCCACGCCCTCAAGGTCAGCGAGTACCCCGATTGCCTCTTTCCGCTCCATGCCGGCAATCCGGGTAAGCTCCCCTGCAAGAGCGCTTCTGAACCTCCCGTGCCACCCCCCCGCGCCCTCCCGCATCCTCCTCGGGTCGATCCCGGTGCCGCAGACGTAGTCCACGATCTCCCTGCGCTCCTGGCTCGACCACCCACGCACCCCGAGGCTGCGGACGTGGACGTGGTAGCCCCTGCCTCCGGAGAAGACGACCTCAATCTCCCGCTTAGGAAACCCGAGCTCTTCGGTGAGCATCCCCACAAGTTTTACGGTCTCCTCCCTGACCCGTTCCAGCATCACCGCGTAGGGCCCCCGCACGATATGGTCGGCATCAAGGTCAAAGATCAGGTCCGCCCCGCACCAGCCCTTCTCGTGCATGCTCCCGGCAGATGGGAGGGAGTAATACGCGGTGGAATAGAAGACATGCCGGGGGGCCATGGTCCGCAGGTATTCAAGCGCCTCCCGTTTGGTGGCGAAGGCCACGTGCCGGCGCATCCATCCCTCATTCCCGGGATCAAAGAAGAGAAAACCCCATTCCCGCTGGGCGAGCGCCGGCGGCATGATGATGGTTCCCTCCGTGTAATACGAGGAAAAGATCTGCTTGAGGTACTCAGCCGTTGCATGGTTCATTCAGATATGCTCCGTATCATGTACGGCCCGGAGCGGACATAGCCGCGTTTCCGGTAATAAGGCCGCACCCCGATTCCGCTCATCACCGCCAGGGTGGAGAACCCTGCCTCCGCCGCGAGCTCCTCGGCCCGGGAGAGGAGGGCGCCACCCCAGGTCCGGTGCTGCCATTCCTGCTCCCCTGCCCCCGCACCGAGCGGCACGAGGGACCCGTACACGTGGAGCTCGCGGAGAAGCGCGGCCCCCTCCAGCTCATCCCGCCAGGGACGGTACGGGAAGCGGAGGCGGGCAAAGCCGATGAGGGCTTCGCCCGCGGTTGCCTGGATGAAGTGCTCCTCCCCGCCGCAGGACTGGTAGGAGAATCCGCTGATCCCCGGCTGATCCCCGGCAGCCGCTCTCCCGATCTCACGGCAGCGGATGCAGCGGCACGCCCCTCCCTGCATGGTGAGGCTCCGGCCGGCCAGCTGGCGGAAGTTGCTGTGGCGCG
>JAVVFN010000078.1:0-6766 GCA_032250645.1 Methanomicrobiaceae archaeon
CTTTCGCTCCGGGGCTACCGGGGCATACTCCTCCTCTGCGGGGTCTTTCTCATCGGATTCGGGTGTTATTACCTGGCCTCTTCCGGGATCATACCTCTCTCCAACGTCGCTCACAGTGTATTATATATGAGCGGAATGCGAATTCCTCTTCTGTTATGAGTGAGGCCCGACTCATCTTTGTGTACAACAGCGAAAGCGGGATGCTGAACGAGCTTGTTGACAGGATCCACAAACTCGCGGCCCCTTACACCCACGAGTGTCACCTCTGGCGGCTTACCCACAGCCATTTCGGTATCCGGAGGGAATGGACGAAGTTCTTTGACCGCTATGATCTCGATGTCGCGTTTCTCCACAGGGACGAACTTGAAAAAGAGTTTCCCGGGGAGGAAGGCCGCTATCCAGCCATCTTTCTTGCAAGCGCGAAGACTCTTTCGCCATTCATCTCCGAGGTCGAGATCAACGCGTGCAGTTCCACGCAGAAACTCATGGATCTCTTAAAGCAGCGTCTCCGGGATGCCGCCCTGATCGAAGAATGAACAAACTCTCCGCCCGCACCAATCTCTTCTTCTCCTGACCGCTCGCCTGCATATTGAAAATGAAAACTTATATATCCCGGGTTTTGCCCAAGTTAATGTATGGCATGCCATGCTATTGCGTGGCAATATCAATTGAGGTATTTTCATGAACACACAGTTGCTCGCACTGCTCTGTGCAGTGATCTGCATCACTGCATGCACCATCGGGTGCACCGAACAGACCACCACTGACGAGATCAGGATCGGGGTGGTCGCCTCCATGACCGGCCCGGCAAGCACCACCGGGAAGGACATCTGGCAGTCGGCCGTCCTCGCGGCAGACGAGATCAATGCAGAAGGAGGGGTCTACGTCGCAGAACTCGGCAAAAAAATTCCCCTCACCCTTGTCCTGGGAGATGACGAGTCCACCCGCGAAGGCGGGCAGAAGGCGGTCTCCAGACTGATCACGCAGGACGGCGTGCACGTCCTCGTGGGAGGGTTCTCGAGCGCCGTGGTCTCAGCCCACCAGTCGATCGTGGCCGAATACCAGGTCCCCTACCTCGTCTCCGGTGCCTCGAGCTCGGCGGTCTCCAGGAGGACCGATATCGATACCAGCTACATGTTCTTTCATCGGCCCAATGCAGAGGACTCTGCAGAGGTGACGGTCCTCTTCATTGACCGAGTGCTCCGGCCGGCTATCAACGAAAAGTTCGTTTTTCCAGAGGAGCGCCCCCTGCGCCTTGCCATCATCTACCAGGACACCTCGTACGGAAAGGGGCAGCAGACCGCGGTCCATGATCACATTGCCCGCTACAACCTCTCCATCGACGTCGTGGCAGAAGAGACATTCAAGATGGGGGAGTCCGATTTCCGAACCACGCTGACCTCTGTCGGTGCGGCTGATCCTGACGCGATATACACGGTCACGTTCCTAAACGAACTGATCCCGCTCGTCCAGCAGGGGAGGAGGGATGTCGGGCTCAATACCCTCTTCTTCGGCATAGAGCCGAATGACGACCCGGACTTCTATTCGGGCGTAGGGAACTACGGGGATTCGACCTCCCTGCAGAGCCGCTTCTCCCCCTACACCGCTCCAAAAGGGCATGAGGCCGCTCATGCGTCCTTTGTTCAGAATTTCGAGGAACTCTGGGGAGGATCGCCGGGGATGATGGGTGTCGCCACCTATGAAGCGATTTATATCGCGGCACAGGCAATCGAGGACGCAGGGACGCTCGATAAGGCGACGGTCCGCGATGCCCTCAGAGCTGTGGAGATGCCGCAGATGGTGGAAGCGATGAAGGACGGGACCATCAGCTTCTCAGAAGAGTGGCACGAGAGCAAGTTTGAGCTCTATATGTCGCAGCTGGTCTGGGACGAGAACGCAGGGGAGCCCCGTCCGCTGATCGTCTACCCGGATGTCCTCAGTGAGGGCGACTTTGTACTCCCTGAGTGGTACGAGCCCGGGGAAGGATAACCACAATACAATTCATTTTATCTGGCGATCAAAGAGGGAATATGGACGGATATCTGGGTATTTTCCTGCAGGTACTTTTTTGGGGGCTCTATGCTGGCTGTATCTATATCCTCCTGGCAACAGGGTTAAACCTCATCTTCGGGGTGATGAAGATCGTGAACTTCGCCCACGGAGAACTCCTCATGCTCAGTGCCTATCTCACCTTCACCTTCTTTGTGCTCACCGGGTTTAACCCCTATGTCCTGATCATCGCCTCGATGCCCGCACTGATCGTGATCGGCGTAATCATCGAGCGACTCTGCTTCCGTCCGATCCTCGGTACCGGAAAATTGAACGAGATCTTTGTCTCCCTCGGCCTGATCTACATCTTCCAGAATACCGTCGCCCTTTTCTGGACCGACGAATGGCGAAGCATCCACAGCCCCTTTGAGGCGATCACCCTCCCGCTCGGGCCGGTGCAGCTGCCGATCGATTACCTGATCATCATCCTGATGACAATCGCGATCCTTTCAGGCCTCCACCTCTTTCTCCGCAGGACCCCCCTCGGCCGGGCCATCCGCGCCACGAGCCAGAACCGGAAGGGCGCGATGCTCACAGGCATCAATGTGGAGCGGATGGACATGATCACGTTCGGGATCGGGTCCGGCCTTGCCGCGGCGGCAGGGACGCTGTGGGCGGTGAGCGGGATGGTCTTTAACCCCTACATGGGCTCCATCCCTGCCATCAAGGCCTTCGCGATCATCATCCTTGGGGGCCTCGGGAGCATCCCGGGCGCCATCGTGGGCGGCCTCCTGTACGGCATCGCGGAGAACATGGCGGCCCTGACACTGGGCGGGGCATGGAAGGACGCCATCTCATTCGTCCTCCTCATCATCGTCCTGATCATCCGGCCTACCGGGCTCTTCGGGGAGGCAGGCGAATGAAACTGCCCAAAGATCTTGGATTCTGGGGATGGGGGGCCGCCCTGATCGTGGGGCTCGCCCTCCCCCTTATCCCGGGCACCAGCCTCTACTTCCTCACCGTCCTCATCATCATGGTTATCTTCATCATCTATGCCTCTGCATGGAATTTTCTCACCTACTCGGGGCAGGGATCCCTCGGGCATGCGGCCTTCTTCGGAATCGGCGGGTATGCCTCCACCATGATCGCGCTCTCGACCGGCGTATCCCCCTACCTCTCCATCTTTCTCGGGGGCGCGGTGACTTCGGTGGTGGGCCTTCTGATCGGGATGACCTGTGTCCGGCTGAAGGAATGGTTCCTTGCCATGGTCACCTTCGGCTTTGCCATCATCATCCAGACGCTCATCGTCAGCCAGCTCGCCCCCTTCACCGGCGGGTGGGACGGACTTGCAGCTCCCCGCCTCCTCCCCAGCTCCATCCCCGGATACCTGGTCTGGGAGTACTACTCCATTCTCGCGATCGCCGTGGGCACCATTTTGGTCTTTCACCTGCTGCTCAAATCGCGGATCGGGCTGGCCCTCGCTGCGATACGGGAGAATGAACTGGAGGCGCGGGCGGCAGGGGTCGACCCGATCTTCTTCAAACTCCTCGCCTTCGTCATCAGCGCATTCTTTGCCGGAGTCGCAGGAGCGCTGGAGGTGCACCATTTCGGCTATATCACGCCGGAGATCTACGGGGTCGATCTCTCCTTCTGGCCAATCATCTATTCGATCACGGGGGGCCTTGGGACCCTTGCGGGGCCGGTGATCGGGACGGTATCGGTCACCATACTCTGGGACGGGCTCAACCTCTTCGGACTCACCTACGAGCGCTACATCATCATCGGCGCCATCCTCGTACTGACCATCATCTTCCTGCCTAAGGGGCTAACCTCGCTGGTAGATAAGGTCGAGGAGCGGCTGGGACTCCTCGATAAGAAATCATGATCTTTTCTCTGGAGAATTTTTTTTATATTCCCACCAGGAGACTCGGCCGGGGGTTGCACCCCCGGTCCCCCTCCACCGGAAAAGTTCCCCTGGATAACTATGGAAGCCTTATGGGAGGCAGAGAAAAGCAAATACTTATTCCTGGTCAGAGAAGTTCCGATGGCAGAGCCCCCAGCTCTTCAGAATATCATTTCAATATTGCCGTGATAGTTTTCCCCAAGGCCTCCCTTGGCCTTTTTATAAACCAAGATAGGCACTCTGCACGTGGGGGTCATCGAGAAGTGTCCCTGCCGGCCCTTCCGCGGTGATCCTCCCGTTTTCCAGCACATATCCGCGGTCCGAGACTTCCAGTGCACGCCGGACGTTCTGTTCGACGAGAAGGATGGTCAGCCCCTCTCGGTTTAGCCTGCCGATCGTCTCCAGCACAGAGTGTACGAGCTTCGGGGCAAGGCCGAGCGACGGCTCGTCCAGCACGAGCATCTTCGGCTGTAACATCAGGGCGCGGGCAATGGCCAGCATCTGCTGCTCCCCGCCCGAGAGGGTCCCCGCGAGCTGGAACTCCCGCTCCGCAAGGACGGGGAAGAGCTCGTAGATGCGCCGGTCGTCGATCTCCTCGCCATGGATGTAGCCGCCCAGCACGAGGTTCTCCCGGACCGTCATCCGCGGAAATATCTCCCTCCGTTCAGGGACGAGCGCGATCCTCTTCTTCACCACCTCAAACGGGGAGAGCCCCTGGATCCTTTCTCCTTCATAGAGGATCGAGCCGGAAGAGGGCGTATTGAAACCGAAGATCGTCTCCACGAGTGAGGTCTTGCCCGCACCGTTCGAACCGATGATGGTGACCACCTCTCCTTTCTCCACGTGGGCGGAGACATCCCAGAGGACCTGCAGTTTCCCATAGGAAACATTGATGTTCTCGATCTTCAGCACAGCCAGACCCCTTTCAGAACGCGTACCGTTCCCCGAGGTAGGAGTCGATCACCTGCTCGTTCACCGCGATCTCTTCCGGGGTGCCCTCGGCAATCTTCTCCCCGTGATCGAGGACAAAGATCCTGTCTGAGACGCCCATGATGATCTGCATCACGTGCTCGATCATCAGGATGGTCAGCCCTTCGTCACGCAGCTTTTTAATCAGGCGGACCGCTTCCTGCCCTTCACGGGCATTGAGACCGGTCGTGAGCTCATCGAGCAGGAGGAGCCTGGGTCCTGCGGCAATGGCCCGTGCGAGCTGGGCCCGCCGGAGCTCGATCACGTTCAGGTTCGCAAGCGGTGTGTCGATCCGGTCCCGGGGAAAGCCCACGTATTCGAGGCAGCTGCAGGCCTCCTCCTCTGCTTCCTGCATGCGGGGCCTCCTTCCGTTCCCGAAGAGGGCGCTGATCATCACACCCTGCCGTGCAGAGAGGCCAGGGAACGACTGCGCGTGCTGGAACGTCTTTGAGATGCCCTTCTTGCAGACCGCGTTCAGGGGCAGCCTGGTGATCTCCTCGCTCCTAAAATAGATGCCCCCGGAATCAGGTTTCATCATCCCGGAGATGAGGTTGAGGAGTGTGGTCTTTCCGGCCCCGTTCGGACCGACGAGTCCGAGGATCTCACCTTCGTGTACCGAGAGATCCACCCCGTTGACCGCCACCAGCCCTCCAAACGATTTGGTCACGCTTTCAAGTTTCAGCACAGGACCACCATGCTACCCTATGGCGTGGTATATGTTAGCATATATCATTCATAAATATTGCCCCCGCGGCACCGATGCCTATTTTTTCCCGGCGGAAAGATACGCCTTCCATGATCTCTGCGCCGGAGGAGTGGGGAGATCTGCTTGCAGATCTGATGGAGAGAGGGAGAGGGGTCGTGTACGTGGTCGGAGCCACCGATACCGGCAAGAGCACCCTCTGCCGGTACCTCGTGGACGCGTGCGCACCCTTGCGTCCGGTCGCCTTCCTCGACGGGGACACCGGGCAGTCGACCATCGGTCCCCCCTCGACTATCGGGCTTGCGCGATACCAAGGAAGCGGGAACGAACAGGTCTCCACGCATCTCAGGTTCGCCGGTTCAACCTCTCCCCGCGGCCATTTCCTCGAGTTTTTGGTGGGAATGAAGCGTCTCTGCGAGCGGGCTCTCCTGACAGCAGAGATCACGATCATCGATTCTCCCGGGTTTGTGGAAGGGCAGGCTGCGTCCGAGTTCCAGTTCCACCTCATCGATCTGCTCTCGCCCGATCACCTCGTCGCCATCCCGCGCAAAAGAGAACTCGATCCGGTGCTGGCAAACTTTTGTCTGAGAAAGACCCTGCAGATCCACCGCTTTCCAGTCCCAAAGGAGGCAGTTTTGCGTTCGCCCGCCGAGCGGAAGGCGGTAAGGATGAAGCGGTTTGCCGCCTACTTTTCGCAGGCGTGCCGCCAGAAAATCCCGCTCGAAGGGCTCGGGTTTCATGGGCGGATGCCGGAGACGTTTCGGCCCGCAGAATGGAGACACCTGTTAATCGCGTTCTGCGACCCGGATCAGCTGGTCCTTGCCCTTGGTATCGTGGATCACCTTGACCTTGCGGAAAACTGGCTCGAAGTCCTTGCTCCCCCGTTTAGCAGGGAAGCACTCGCTTCAGTCCATGTGGGCAGTATCCGGTTCGAGAGTCTCCCCGCGGACTAGGAATATCTCCCAACGTTTATATGCTGATAACCATAAAAAGAAGTATGTCATGCTATTGCATAGCAGGGTGAACCAATGAACCGACGAACATCCATCACACTCGCCCTCCTCTGTGCGGTCGTAATCGCTGCATTCGCTGCCGGCTGTGCCGAACAGGCAACCACAGAAGAGGTCAGGATCGGGGTGGTCGCCTCCATGACCGGCCCGGCAAGCACCACCGGGAAGGACATCTGGCAGTCGGCCGTCCTC
>JAVVFN010000079.1:0-6626 GCA_032250645.1 Methanomicrobiaceae archaeon
GGGCGTGGGGAGGAAGACTGCAAATATCGTCCTTCACCACGCGTTCGGCATCGATGAAGGGGTCGCGGTAGACACCCACGTCCGGCGGACTTCCCGGCGCATCGGCTTCTCGGACCACGCCGATCCTGACCGTATCGAGAGGGATCTTTGCGCGCTCTTCCCGAAAGAGTGCTGGGGCGACCTCAACTACCTCCTCATCCGGCACGGGCGGGAGACCTGCACGGCAAGAAACCCCCGGTGCGAGCGGTGCGTCATCAGGGACCGCTGCAGATACTATCGCGAGGTCGTCTCAGGGAAAAAAGAACGTATATCCTAAGAAAAAGAGCCACGAAACGAGGGCCGAGGCAGGGATGGTGATGATCCATGCCGCCACGATCTCCCGGACGATCCCCCACTTTACCGCTGAGTATCCCCGCGTGGCCCCCACCCCCATGATCGCGCCGGCCATCGCGTGGGTGGTGGATACCGGCACCCCGAATGCCGTCATCAGGGAGAGCACCACCCCGCCTGCGGTGGATGCCGCAAATCCCTGGTAAGGGCGGATCTTCGTGATCTTCTGGGCCATTTTTTCCACCACCCGCCAGCCCCCAAGAAGCGTCCCGAGGGAGATCGCGAGGGTGCAGGCAAGGATGACCCAGATGGGGACGATAAACTCGGTGAGGAATCCGCCGGCGATCAGCATTGCCGTAATGATGCCCATGGCGTTCTGGGCGTCGTTTGCCCCATGGCCGAGGGACTGGAAGGATGCTGCGACGATCTGGAACCTCTTGAAGACATTTCCGAGATCCGAGGGATGGTGGTTACGAAGCAGGCTCATGATCACAAGCCCGAAGAAAAAGGCGGCGAGAAGGCCCAGCATGGGGGAGATGACAATGAAGATGACAACCGCGAGGATCCCCGTGACGCGGAGGAAGCCCAGGATGATCAGAAGGGGGATGGAGATGGACATCCCGGCAAGAAAACTCACCCCGACAGTACTTTTCCATTCTTCCCCCTTGAGAATTTTGAGGAGCGTGTAGAGGAATGCCACCACCGCCCCTCCCACCAGCATGGAGAGGAGCACCGTCTCCAAAACCTCGATCGGGGGCCAGAGGATCGCCTCAAAGCCACCCACTGCAATCCCGGCCCCGAGAAGCCCCCCGATCAGGCCATGGCTGCTCGAGACCGGGATCCCGAAGTACGATGCGGAGAATACCCACAGGACTCCCCCGAATATGGCTGCAAGGAGGAGAGCCGGAGAGATGAGGGCCGGGTTCACGATCCCCCTGCCGATGGTGGCAGCGATTGCGGTGGTGAAGACAAAGGGGCCGATCAGGTTGAAGACCGAAGCGAGGAGGACCGACTGGACCGGGGAGAGAGCCCTCGTGGCAACGATGGTGGCGATGGAGTTTGCGGCATCATTGAGGCCGTTCACGAAGTTGAACAGGATGGCAAGGATGATCACGAGGATAACGATCGCAATCTCCATACGGCTCACGTATGCCTGATCGCAATGTCACTGAGGACATTTGCCGCATCTTCGCATTTATCGGTGGCAAGCTCGAGGTTCTCGTAGATGTCCTTGAACTTGATGATGGTGACCGCATCGTCGTTCTCAAAGAGCTCGCGGATGGAGTGGGCGAGGATATCGTCTGCGAGATTCTCAAGGCGGTTGATCTCGATGCACCGGTCTTCGACCGACTTCGGGCTCTTCATGCCCCGGATCGACCGCACCGCCCCGTCGATCTCCAGCACGGAGAGCTGGATGACCTTCGCAAACTCGATCATGTGGTCATCGGTGTCCGGGATATTGTACAAATTCATCTGCTGGGCGGTACCGTCGATGTAATCGAGGATATCGTCAAGCGCGGATGCGAGCCTCGAGATCTCCTCGGGCTCCAGGGGGGTGATGAAGGTCCGGTTGAGGTGCTCGTAGACCTCGTGAGTGATGATATCGCCCGCATGCTCCAGCTGCTTGAGCTTGTGGCATTTGTTCTTGACATCCGAGAAGTCCTCTACCAGGTTGACGAGGCAATCGGCGGCCTCGAGGAGCACTCCCGCCATCTTCTCAAAATTGTCAAAAAAGATCTTGTCCTGAGGTACCACCCATTCCTTCAGACCCACTGTGCATCCCAAGTGTGATCTCTTGCGAGCAGGATGAAAACACCTTCGAATTGTATGTCCCTCTCCCCCGCATACCTTTAACCGCGCCCGCCAATAGAGAGAAGGAGAGGTGAGAAGATGGCCCAGATCCGGTATTACCGGATATTTGATATCGGCAGGGATATTGACCTTGACCGGCTCGAGGCCGCGCTCGCAGAGAGGCATGCCACGTCAAGGGCAGGGTTCCTGCGCATCAAGCCAAAGTCGATCATGATGGAGAGTCCACCGCTGCAGCTCCGGCTCGGCCCGGTTGCGATCACTGCCGGCGAGGGAAGCGTGGAGATGGAGACGGTCGCACGCATCTTTGATGTCGGGGTGATCAGCCTCTGTTTCATCACCGGGAATCTCTCTTCCGAATCGATGAACGAGATCGGCTTTCTGTTTGCCGGGCAGGAGGGGCTGGCCGGCTATTTCAACGAAAAATTGGGGGCAGTCCATCAGATCCTCGCACCGCACCTCCCGGGGATCACGATAAATACCGCCTTCTTCGAGGACTATACCATCTTTGTCACCGACCGGCCCGGCGAGATCGGGGACCCGTCCATGCTCCTCCTCGGGGAGCGGGAGCCGGTATCTTTCGCGATGCGGGAGGAGACGCTCCGCTACAGCCTCAGCTACCGGGAGGATGATCACGTGATCCTCTCCTGGGATGCGGCCCTCCTCGCAAACCCGGAGCCGCCCACTGACCTTCTCGACCTCATCGAGTACGCAAACGTACAGGTCTTCGAGCTCCGGTACTACGACCGGGAGCTCTCGTTCCAGATGGAGAAGATGTACGGCGATATGGAACAGGCAGACCGCATGACGCGGTTCCGCCGCATGCGCCGGTACCACGTGATCATGGCTGAGATCATGGAGATCTACGCGGAGATCTCGGAGATCATCGAGAGGGTCAACAATTTGATCAAGGTCACCGAGGACGTCTACTACGCCAGGGTCTACGCGACTGCCCTTACGGTCTTCCGGAGCGACCCTTGGAGCAAGAGCGTCACCAAGAAGATCGAGGTGCTCCGCGACAACTACTCGATGCTCTCGGACGAGGTGCGGATCCAGCACTCGTATTTCCTTGAATGGGTGATCATCGTCCTCATCGCGCTCGAGTTAAGCTTCGCGATCTGGGAGTACCTCGTTATCTAAAAGAAAGATGGACAGAGCGGGAATTGAACCCGCGGTCTCGTCCATGCCAAGGACGCGTCATCCCACTAGACCATCTGCCCGAGGATCCGCAACCGGGTACTGGCCCCGCATTGCTTCATACATGTTGGCCCGGATCATTAAAAAGAATTGTTTTCGCACAGAAAGAGGAGTATTCTTTATTCCGGGAGAGGAGGTACATCACTACACATGCTCGGGATCATCGGAGGGACCAGTCTCCTTCATGCAGAACTGCCGCCACGGGAGAGGAGGGTAGTCGCCACCCCGTACGGCGCCGCCGAGGTGGATATCGGGAAGATCGCCCTTGTCCAGCGCCACCAGCAGGGGCTCCCGCCACACCGGATCAACTTCCGGGCCCTTATCGGGGCCATGGCCATCCTCGGCGTGGACCGTATCATCTCCATCGGCTCTGCAGGTTCGCTCCAGGAGCGGATCAGGCCGGGATCCGTGGTCATCCCCACCGATTACCTCAGCTTCGCCCCCATCCCTTCCATCCATGATCAGCGGATTGTGCACGTAAACCCGCTCATCGACGAGGAGCTTGCGGCAGACCTCGCCCGGGCGGCAGAGGTGGCGGAAGTGGGAGGGGTCTATGTCCAGACCGCCGGCCCGCGCATCGAGACCGCCGCCGAGGTCCGCATGCTCACCCGGTATGCGGACATCGTGGGGATGACGCTTGCCAGCGAGGCGACTCTTGCGACCGAGCTCGGGATCAGGTTTGCCTCCCTCTGCACGGTGGACAACTATGCGCACGGCCTCTCGGGGGAGGTGCCCACCTACCAGCACATCATCGAGAACGCCCGGAGCCACCGGGAGCGCAACAGCCGCATCGTGCACCGCATCGCGGAGATGTTGGCATGAGGGAGATCTATCGACCCGGCCAATCAATCCTCCTCGCCGGCGTCCGCCTTTCGGGGAAGACCACCGATATCCTCATCGATGAGGAGGGCAGCATCGCCGGGATCGGTGAGGGGCTGCGGGGGAGCGGGGCCGACGTCATCCTCGACGGGAATGGCAGGATCGCCATCCCGGGCCTCGTCAATACCCACACCCACGCCGCCATGACACTCTTCCGCGGCTACGCGGACGACATGCACCTGCAGGCATGGCTCTCTGAGAAGATCTGGCCGCTGGAGGCGCATCTCACCGGCGAGGACGTCTACTGGGGCACGAAGCTTGCCTGCCTCGAGATGGTCCGCACCGGGACAGTCGCGTTCAATGACATGTACTTCTTTATGGAGGATGCCGCCCGGGCGACCGATGAATCGGGCCTGAAGGCGCAGCTCGCCTACGGGTTCATCGACCTCTTCGACGAGGAGAAGCGCGAGAAGGAGATCCGTGCGACCGAGAAGAGTGTAAGAGCGATCAGGGCGCTTGGAAATCCCCATATCGTCCCGGCGGTGGGCCCGCACGCCCCCTACACGGTCTCCCGGGAGGGCCTCGAATGGCTCGCGGAGTTCAGCAGGGAGAAGGGACTCGGCGTCCACGTCCACCTCTCCGAGACCGAGCAGGAGGTGAAGGACTGCGTCGAGCGTAACGGCATGCGGCCTCCGGCATTCCTCGACTCCTGCGGCATCCTCTCCCCGGCGACGGTGGCCGCGCACTGCTGCTGGATTGATGAAGGGGAATGCAGGCTCCTTGCCGGGCGGGGAGTTTCTGTCTCCCACACCCCGGCAAGCAACATGAAGCTGGCCACAGGAAGGGCCATGCCCTACCACTGGCTCCGCCGCGAGGGGGGTGCGGTCACGCTGGGGACGGACGGGTGTGCATCGAACAACAACCTCGACCTCTTCGAGGAGATGAAGATTGCATCCCTCCTCCAAAAATTCTACTGGAACTCAGACACCCTGCTCCCCGCAGCAGAAGCGCTCGCAATGGCCACAGAGACCGGCGCCCGCGCACTCGGGCTCGGAGGCGGACGGATCGCGGTCGGGGAGTCAGCCGATATCGTCCTCCTCGATGCAGAATCGGTCTGCAACACCCCCCTCCACCACGAAGCCTCAAATATCGTCTACTCCTGCTCGGGAGCGGCGGTCCGCACTGTCCTCTGCGGCGGGAGGGTGCTGATGTGCGAGGGGGAGATCCCGGGGGAAGAGGAGATCCTGGCAGGAGCGCGGAAGGCGGCCGCCGGCCTCCTCTCCCGCACCACAGAGGAATAACACTCTTTTACGCGTGGATCAGCGATGCGAGGGTCTGCTGGGTCTCCTCGGGCGTCCCGGCCGTGTTGACCAGGGTCACGCCGACCGCCGCACACAGCGTCGAGAAGAACCGCCGCCGGAGATCCTCCTTGAAAGAAGATCGCAAAAGGAGGTGCGGGTTGAACCAGCCGTTCGCTTCGAGCATTGAGAGCGCCTCGGCGGCGGTGGGGCTCTCCGGGGTGAGGGGGCGGGCAGGGTCACGGTAGAGGATGAACATCTTCCCAAGAGTCGTCATCGGGAGGATGCGGCCCTTGCCGGTGATCAGGCGGAGGTCGACGACTGCACGCCCTTCGGCGTCGAACTCGGCCATCCTGATGAGATCGGCATACGCGGGCCAGATCGTGGCAAGGTCGGCCCGGATATAGAAGTTCTTCTCAGACCCGTAGGCAAAGATCTCGCTGCCGAAGATGCGGGCAAAGAACCAGTCGTCGGCCACGACCCTCGTTGAGCCGTCTCTGAGGAGGCCATAGGTCTGGGTGGTCTTCCCGGCTCCGGAGGCGCCCAGGATACAGCAGCCCCGGCCGCCCACGTCGATACACGCGCCATGCACCGAGTAGATCCCGTGCTCGTCCTCCAGGATGTCCCCGGCTACCGAGAGGGCGAGAGACTTGATCCATCCATAATAGCCGATATTGATCAGGAAGGCAGTCTTTGACGCGGGGTCGAAGAGCACGGTATTCTCAGGGACTCCCGGGTCGGAGACCACATAGAGCCGCCCGTGGGACCTGATGTTCTGCGAGATGAAGTAGAAGTTCTCCTCCCACCGCTCCTTCACCGCCCGATCGCCGGTCAGCAGTTTGATGCAGCAGCCGTAGATATCGAACTTGATCTCATACCTTACCTGCGGGGCATAACGCTCCGCCTGCTCCTCCTTCTCCTCGATCGAGATCAGCCGCACTGCATACGCCATGGGGAGATAAAGGCCCGGGGTGTTTAAAAATGATCAGGCAGTCTCGATCGTGGAGACTTCCTCAAGGCCAAGCTCCCTGATGGACTCCTCCCGCATCCGAAACTTCTGGATCTTGCCAGAGACGGTCATCGGGAACTCCTCCACGAACTTGAAGTACCTCGGGATCTTGTACCGGGCGATCTGCCCCTCGCAGTAGGAAAAGATCTCCTCGGCGGTGAGCT
>JAVVFN010000007.1:0-16822 GCA_032250645.1 Methanomicrobiaceae archaeon
GCCCTCGTGAGGGTGCGTGCGCTATCGACCTATTACGGCCGTGCCGGCAGGGGGTTGCTGGCAGCTGCCATCGAGCCGATACTCGGCTCGAGGTCTTCAAGCCACAGGAAAAAGCCCTTCATCCGCTGGCTGCGTCTGCTCTCCACGCGGAACGTCCCCTGCCTGCTGGGGATGATCTTGAGGTACTCCTTCTTGTTACGCAGCCGGAAATAGAGGACAGGCTCGTACTCGGGGAGGTCGACGGCGATGACCACCTTGGAAAATTCAACCTGGAAATCCCGCAATTGGTACTGGTGCCCCTTGACGGAAAACCCGGTCTCCCTGAGGAATGCCTTGATCCCGGAGGAATACAGCGCACCGAAGAGCACCTTCTTTACGAGGGGGGGGATCTCGTCCCGGGTATTTCCAGGAGGGAGCGGCTCTCCGGAATTCAGGAGGTCAAGGAGCTTGGTCCGCCGGAGTTCGTGGAGTGCCCGGTAGTCAAAGAGACGCTGCGTCTGGACATTCTCAAGCCCGATCAGTTTCGGGTGGCGGACAGGTTTCCTCGGAATACCCCTTGTATCCCGGAGCTTGAGAAGATCTTTGACATTCCCATTGAGGGCCGTGACGATGAGCACGCTGTCGGGCTCCTTTACCAGGCGTCGGATGATGGAGGAACGGGAAACGTCCACAGAGGAGAAGAGGATGAAGGGGACGTGCACCTGCCCGAACATGTAGCCAAGAAGGGTCTTTTTGTACTGGATCTCCTCCTCGAGGTCTTTTAAGTCGGCCATTGAGGTGACGATCTCGGCGAACGCGACCGATCCGCTGCTGCTCAGGAGGAGGAGGTCTACCTCAGCGATGTCCTGCCCGTTCCCCCTGATATTGATATCGCCCCGGTTGGAGAAATAGAGGCCGTTCTGCCCTGACCTGACCTCGACAGGCGGGAACGGGGCGTCTGCCCCCTTCCTCACAATCCCGGCGACGAGGTCGGTCTCTTTAGAGACGTCCAGCATGCACTCGTAGATGAGGGATTCATACCACCTCCCCTCCGCCGAGCGCATCTGTGAGATATCGTGCGAGAAGAGCTGGTTCTTCTCTTTCTTCTTCAGATGTCGAATGGCGCTTTTTGCACGGGCATTGGTGAAGGGATCCTTGGGAAAATGTGCAGAAAGCCAGTCTATCATCTTCATGAAACCACAACGGAAGGTTTGATGCACATAATTGATCTGAGACAAGATACGATCTTCGTTCCTACTCAAGAATCATAATCCGGCGGGTCAGGCTCCGGTGAACCCTCTGGAGGTGGAGTTCCCGGACGGTGAAGTGTTCCCCCGCGATCTGGCCAATATCCCGGTGGGAGACCACCACCGCCCTTCCCCCATCCTTCAGGACTCGCCGCATCTCGCCCAGTGCAGCCCGGTACAGGGATTCGAGCTCCCCCATGATCCGCACCGACTGCCCGTAGGGAAGATCGGTCACGATGGCGTCAATTACCCCGTCCCTCAGGGGGAGGGCGCAGGCATCGGCACAGAAGAGCTCGGCGTCCGGGAGATTCTGGCGCGAGCCCCGCACCATCTTCTGATCGGCATCGCTCCCCAGCACAGAGGCCCCCACCAGCTCTGCCTCCAGGATCATTCCCCCGGTGCCGCAGAAGGGGTCGAGGAGAAGCCCTCCTTGTTTGACCAGCGAGATATTCACGAGAGCACGTGCATAGATCGGGAGCATGACCCCGGGATGGAAGAAGGGCCTTCTTTGCGGGTTGCGGTATGCAAATGCACCCCGGTCGATGGGGTGGATCACCCTTCCGAGATAGATGCGACCATCCGAGATGATTGCACGGTACTCTTCTTTCGGCCGGGAGAGCGAAACTTCTCCCCTGATCATCGATCCGATCAGCCGCTCGAGCTCGAGCTGGGAGAGCCCGCTCCTGTCCTGCCCCACCTTCTTCACCCTCGCCACAAACGGCTTTTCGGTCCGGACTTCGAGCGTGCCGAGGAGGGTGACGAGCCCGTCCCGGGTGGCCGTGCAGGAGCCCAGGTACTCCATCACCACGTGGGTGAGGGCGAGGCGACGGGTATCTGCGCCCGGCGGACAGTCTGCCACCGCGACCTGGGTGCGCCGCTCGATGACCTCGCCCACACAGGCGAGTTCTGAGAACGGGAGGGTGGGGTGCTCACCCGACAGTTCAAAGAGCAGCCTCATGCAAGAGTAATGGGAGACGTGGACAGAAATAAATGAGCAAGATGCATCCCGGCAAAGGGAAGGGAATGGTGCTGGAAGGGCCTTCATTCTACCATCCTGCATTCGAGGAGGCGCACAGGTATATCATCGATACCTATGAGGCACCTTTTCGCGATACCTGCATATTCCTTCCCTGCTCGATGAAGAAACCATACAGCAGGAGCCGCAGCCATGCTGTATTCGACGCAGTGATCGAGGGGGAATGTCCCCCCTCCAGGGTGCATCTCGTGGTCTTCGGTACCTGCGGGGTGGTGCCGAGGGAGCTCGAGCGGATGTACCCCTTCGCCCACTACCGCTACATGCTGGGTCGGTGCACGGACCCGACGGTCCGGCGGGACTTCCACCGGATCGAGCGCTACCGGCTCTCCCGGTACCTGGAGAAGACGAGGGGATCGTACCGCCGGAGGATCGCGTTCTGCCTTGGAGGGTTCCGGCGGGCGATGGCAGGTGCCGCAGCAGATACGGGGATCGAAGTACAGATCCTTCCCTCAGAAACGCTCATCGCGGAACATGCCCGCCCCGAGCTGCGCTTCCCGGAGGGAAGCCTCCTCTATGATGCATACCTGGAGGAACTGAAAAGAGTGCTGCAGGATGGGTGAAAAGGGGTCAGCGGACCGAGTCCTTCACCTTGTCCACCACGTCCTTGAAGAATCCTTTTTTCCCGGTGACCGGGTGTTTCCCCTCCATATTTAGCAGGTTTTCATAGAGTTCCCGCTGTTCAGGGGAGAGGTGGCGCGGGATGACGACCTCCGCCCTGATGAGGAGGTCGCCGGGTCGTCCTCGCTTTCGCACACCCTCCCCCGGGATCCGGAAGGCCGCATGGTGCTGGATCCCTGCAGGGATCTTCAGGTCCACGTGTCGGCCATCGATGGTCTCCACCTCCACCGTCGAGCCGAGAGCGGCCTGTGCCGGGGAGATCCTGACCGTAGTCTCGAGGTCGTCCCCCTTCCGCGTGAACAGCTTGTGCGGCTGGACCTGGATCTCGATGAGGAGGTCGCCTGCCGGCGCTCCATAATCGCCCGCCTCCCCGTACCCCTCCATGCGGAGACGCATGCCGGTGTCCACGCCTGGTGGAATATGGACGGTCAACTTTCTCCTGACCTGTGCCCGGCCGGTCCCTCTGCAGGAGGTACAGGGATTCTCGGGGATCTTTCCCCTCCCCTCGCACTGGGAACAGATCGACATCCGGACAAACTGGCCGAAGGGGGTATGGCTGGCGCTCCGCTCCTGCCCGGACCCGCCGCATCGCGGGCAGGTCCGGAGGTCCTTGGTGGCGCTCCCGGTGCCGTCGCACTCGGGGCATGGCTCGGTATGGGCCACCTCCACCTCGCGGTCGGTGCCGAATACCGCATCATGCAGGGTGATGGACATGCGCATCAGGAGGTCGGCGCCTCTCTGGGGGCCGCGGCTTCTCCCAAAGCCGCCCCCGGGAAACCCGCCTCCAAAAAATGCATCAAATATATCGCCAAATCCGGTGAAATCGGACTGAAAGCCGCCATACGTGCCGCCGCCGGTGTAAGAGCCCTTTGACGCCCGCGTGAAGGCATCGTGGCCCATACGGTCATACTGGGCTCTCTTCTGCGGGTCAGAGAGCACATCGTAGGCTTCGTTGATCTCCTTGAACTTCTCCTCGCAGCCCTCCTCCTTGCAGACGTCCGGGTGGAATTTCTTGGTGAGGGTGCGATAGGCCCGCTTGATCTCCTTCTCGCTGGCGTCCTTGGAGATGTTCAGGGTCTCGTAGTACGATTTCGCACCCATTCCCGATCACTCATCTTTGACTTCGTAGTCCGCATCCACCGTCTCGGCTCCGGGTTCGCCTTCGGCCCCGGCCTGTTCGCTGGCCTGGGCCTGCTGGTAGATCTTGGTGGTCGCAGCATAGACGGCCTCGGTAAGGGATTCCATCTCCTTCCGGATCCCTTCGCTCTCCCCGGCTTCGAGGGCCTTCTTTACCGCATCGATCCCGGCCTCGATCTTCTCGCGGTCGGAAGAATCGATCTTATCCTTATTCTCCCGCAGGAGCTTTTCGGCGGTGAAGATGGAGGTGTCCGCCATATTACGGAGTTCGATCTCTTCCCGCTTCTCTTTATCTTCCGCTTCGAAGCTCTTTGCCTTCTGGATCATCTCCCCGATCTCCTTCTCGGAGAGCCTCTTGCTTCCCTTGATGGTGATGGCCTGCTCATTGCCGGTCCCCAGGTCCTTGGCCGAGACATTGATGATCCCGTTTGCATCGATATCGAAGGTGACCTCGATCTGGGGAATCCCCCGCGGTGCCGGCGGGATGCCGGTGAGCTGGAACTTTCCCAGCGTGATATTGTCCTTTGCCAGGGCACGCTCGCCCTGCACCACGTGGATCTCCACGCTCGTCTGGTTGTCCGCGGCGGTGGTGAAGACCTGGCTCTTCCGGGTGGGGATGGTGGTATTCCTCTCGATGAGGTGGGTTGCGATCCCGCCGAGGGTCTCGATACTCAGGGTGAGGGGGGTGACGTCAAGGAGCACGATGTCCTTGGTCTCCCCTGTGAGCACGCCCGCCTGGATAGCGGCACCGACCGCCACGCACTCGTCGGGGTTGATCCCCTTGTCAGGCTCCTTGCCAAGGATCTCCCTGACCTTCTGCTGGACGAGGGGGACCCTGGTCGCACCGCCCACCAGGAGCACGTGGTCGATCGCCTCGGGCTTTGTCCCGGCATCGGCGAGCGCCTGTTTCACCGGCCCGAGCGTCCTCTCCACGATGTCCCCGATCAGCTGCTCGAACTTCGCACGGGAAAGATCGATGTCCAGGAACTTCGGCCCGGTGGAGTCGGTGGTGATGTAAGGCAGGTTGATGTTTGCCTTCTGCACAGTGGAGAGCTCCATCTTTGCGTTCTCTGCCGCATCCTTCAGGCGCTGCATGGCGATCCGGTCCTTCCGGAGATCAATCCCCTCCTTCCTGCGGAATTCGTCCACAAGGTACCCAATGACGCGCTCGTCCATATCATCCCCGCCGAGCCGGTTATCGCCGGCCGTCGCCAGCACCTCAAAGACGCCGTCTCCGAGGGAGAGGATGGAGACATCGAAGGTCCCTCCTCCCAGGTCGTAGACGAGCACGGTCGCCTCCTTCTCCCGGTCAATGCCATAGGCCAGTGCACTCGCGGTCGGTTCATTGATGATCCGGAGTACTTCCAGGCCGGCGATGGTGCCCGCGTCTTTCGTGGCCTGCCGCTGGGCATCGTTGAAGTATGCCGGGACCGTGATCACGGCCTTGGTGATCTTCTCGCCGAGGTAGTCCTCCGCATCCCGTTTCATCTTCTGCAGGATCAGTGCAGAGATCTCCTGCGGCGTGTAGTCCTTCGAATCGATGGTGATCTTCCGGTCGGTGCCCATGTCCCTCTTGATGGAGGGGATGGTGCGCTCAGGGTTGGTGATGGCCTGCCTCTTGGCGACACTCCCCACCAGCCGCTCCCCGTCCTTGGTGAAAGCGACGACGGAAGGGGTGGTCCTGCCCCCCTCGGCATTTGTGATCACCGCCGGCCGGCCGCCCTCGATGATCGCCATACAGGAGTTGGTGGTTCCAAGATCGATACCGATTACTTTCTCTGAAGCCATTGTGGTCATTCCTCCTCACGTTTGCCTTTCGAAACGACGACTTTCGCATATCTGAGGACCCGGTCATTCATTCTGTACCCGCGGGTGATCTCATCGATCACGATCCCTTCCTCAACATCAGAAGGGATACAGGAAACCGCTTCCTGGCAGGAAGGATCGAATTGCCCGCGGAGGCATGCGATCGGCTCGATCCCCCTCTTTTCCAGCAGGGAAGAGAGGAGCTTATGGATCTGGTCGAGACCCTCGCGGAGACGCGTTTCCTCTGCGGAACAAGCCCGTTCGAGGTTGTCCAGCACATCAAGCATCTCTGCTGCAAAATCCTCGACGGCAAGGTTGACCCTCGCTTCCGCGTCCCGGCTCGCCCGCTTCTTATAGTTGTCAAAATCTGCGGCAAGGCGCAGGAATCTCTCGTGGAGCCCGGCATACTCTTTCCTCAACGTCTCGAGCTCTTCGTGTTCGACTTCTGCAGAATTCTGACCGCTTTTCTCCTCAGTCATGCGAAAATCCATCCTTGAGTGAAAAGTCCTCATAACTATTGCAATGTAGTTCTATATAATAATTACGGAATTGGTAATAAAAAGACCAATAAATAGCGCCTCATTGCGTAATCAAAGGCTATTGGTTGGAATTTCAGGGGTTTTTGCCAAGAAATGCTTTTATTTTTGGCGGAGGTCCCCTCCATCGCCGTATTCCGCACGAGACATACCCGGGTGGTTTGCCCTTCTTCGCGGCGACGTCCATTAAGTGTTCAGTCCATCGCTCAAAGAGTCCGGGATGGCGCTCCCGCAGCCGCACCGCTGGCCGAGAAGCGGAAGGTTGCAGGAGGGGCACCAGTAGAGCCGCGTCTTCAGGGATGGCGCATTCACCTTCAGAAATGGGTGCATGTCCAGATAATAAATCCCCTCAGGGTAACTCCGCTATTTTCTTCTTTCGTACCGGAGAAGATTGAGTATGAAGTGGGCACTCCTCTCGGTATGGGATAAGGAAGGGATCTTGGAACTGGCCCGCACGCTCCATGCGCAGGGGTTCGGGATCCTCAGTTCGGGCGGGACAGGAAGGGCACTGGAGGGGGCCGGGATCCCCTTCGAGGAGGTCTCGAGCTATACCGGCGTTCCGGAGATGATGGAGGGGAGGGTCAAGACACTCCACCCTCTCGTGCACGGAGGAATCCTCGGGCGCCGGGGAATCGACGATGCCACCATGGTCCAGCAGGGGATCCGGCAGATCGAGCTGGTGGTGGTCAACCTCTATCCCTTCGAGAAGATGGCGTTGAAGGATCTCTCCCTTCCCGAACTGGTGGAGTATATCGATATCGGTGGCCCCGCACTGATCAGGGCGGCAGCCAAGAATTACCGTGATGTGGCCGTGGTGGTGGACCCGGCAGACTACCCGTGGGTGGAGGAGAGCCTGAGGGCAGGGGGCCTTTCTGAGGAGATGCGCCTTGGGCTGGCAAGGAAGGCGTTTGCCCGGACCGCCGCCTACGATGCTTCCATCAGCAACTACCTCCACGGCCTCGCATCCGAGCTCCCCGAGGTCTTTACCGTCCAGCTTTGGAACGGGCGGATCCTCCGGTACGGGGAGAACCCCCATCAGATCGGTGCGGTCTACGGGAACCGCGGGATCGCGGGCTGTGAGTCGGCAGGGGGCAAGGCGATGTCCTACAACAACTACCTCGATCTTGATGCGGCCGCCTCTCTCCTCGCCGAATTTGATCTCCCCTGTGCGGTCATCGTGAAGCACAACAACCCGTGCGGGGTCGCCAACGACCAGTCGATCGGGGAAGCATATGTCCGGGCCCGGGAGGTGGATCCTGAGGCAGCATACGGCTCGGTAGTCGCCCTGAACAGGGAGGTTGATCCGGACCTTGCCACCGCGATCACCTCGACCTACGTGGAGGTGGTCATCGCGCCTTCCTACCACGCGGGCTCCCTGGAGATCCTGGCAGGAAAGGCCAATATGCGGGTCCTGACCCTGCCACCCCCCATCCGGGAGGACGAGATCAGGAGCATCAGCGGAGGAGCACTTCTCCAGAGAACCCCGGAGGTCACCGAGCACTGGAAGGTGGTGACCGAACGCGACCCGGAGCCACGCGAATTCCGGGCCCTCCAGCTTGCATGGAAGGTGGTGGCCCACGCCAAGAGTAATGCCATCGTCTTTGCCGACGAATCTTCGGTCATCGGGATCGGGGCAGGACAGGTGAGCCGGGTGGATGCCGCAAAGATCGCGGTCCAGAAAGCAAGGAGGCCACTCGTAGGCTCTGCAGTTGCATCAGACGCGTTCCTCCCGTTCCCCGATACGCTGGAGGTGGCGGCGGAGGCAGGTGCGACTGCCCTCGTCCAGCCCGGGGGATCGATCAGGGACGCCGAGGTGATCGAGGCGGCAAACCGGCTGCACATGGCCATGGTCTTCACCGGCGTCCGGCACTTCCGGCACTGATCTCCCCCAGCCCCTATCTCTCCGGATTTTGCGTTCTATTCGGCTTTTGATCTTTAAAATTCGGTTATATTATGGAGAAAGTATATATATTTACATGGTTCAGCCTTTTTTATACCAATTCAAGGTGATTTAAATGGATATTGGAACAATGCTCGGCGACTCGTTTGAGTATACAAAAGAAGGACTTGTGGGAAAATGGATGAGGTGGATCCTCCTTGTCATCTGTGCGATCATCTTCCCGCTCTTTTACGGGTATATCGTTCGGATCCTGAAAGGTGCCTCCCCGGCGCCCGAACTCGAAGACTGGGTCCGGCTCCTTATCGACGGGATTAAACTACTCATCATCGGTATCATCTACTCGATCCCGGTGTTCATCGTCCTCCTGCTCGTTGCGGGCGGAAGCCTGGCCGCGTTCGCATCACAGGACCCTGCCATGATTGTGGCAGCCGTCGGAACAGCGATCGTGGGTATCCTTGCCGCCATCATCGTGGCAATTATCGTCTATCTCTTTGCGATCATCGGGTCGATCCGCTTTGCTAGGATGGACAGTATGGGTGAGGCATTCAATTTCAGTGCAATTCTCGAGACGATTGGAAAGATCGGGTGGGTCTCGTACATCATCGCGCTTATCGTGGTCTACATCGTTGTTTTCATTGTCGAGTTTATCATCGCGATTATCATGTCGATTCCCCTCATCGGCTGGATTATCGGACTGCTGGCAACGCCTGCAATAGGCATTTTCATGGCAAGGTATCTTGCACTGCTCTACGAGAGTGCGGAGTCCTCTGCCTGATCAATCTTCACATTTTTCTCCGGACGCATGTTTCTGTCCAATATGCGTTCTGCCCGTGATGGAAATCGGGAAACAATTTAATAGAGCTCCCGTCAACGATATGTGGGTGAGAAATCCTATGAGGGATTGCTTTATTCTCTGATCGAATCCGCATTTTTGATACCACCCTACGGGATGGTGAACAGACACCCGGCGTCTCCCTGACGCCTCAGCAGAAACTTGACATCGCCACTGCTCTCTCCACTATTGGCGTGCACGTGGTCGAAGCAGGCTCCGTCGCCGCATCTGAAGGTGAACGCGAGGGTATCAGGCTCATCGCCGGGGCCGGTCTTTCCGCAGAGATCTGCACGTATGTACGGGCGATTCCGCAGGATATCGACATGGCCGCAGATGCGGGCGTGGACTCCGTGCACCTCGTTGTGCCGGTCAGCGACCTTCACATCGAGAGGAAGCTCCGAAAGACCCGGGAGGAGGTACGAAAGATGGCCCTCTCTGCCGTGGAGCACGCCAAGGCAAGGGGTCTTGTCGTGGAACTCTCCGGCGAGGATGCATCGAGGGCTGACCAGGCATTCCTGCAGGAACTATTCGCCGAAGGGGTGGCATGCGGGGCGGACAGGCTCTGCTTCTGTGACACGGTCGGGCTCCTCACCCCTGAAAGGGTGGCCGAGATCATCCCGCCTCTCTGTATCGCACCCCTGAGCATCCACTGCCACGACGACCTCGGGTTTGCCCTCGCCAATACGGTTGAGGCCCTGAAGGCCGGGGCGACCTGCGCCCATGTCACGGTGAACGGCCTCGGGGAGCGGGCGGGGAACACTTCCCTTGAAGAGCTGGTGATGTCGCTCGAGGTGCTGTACCGGTACGAGACCGGTATCGACACACGGAACCTCTATCCGCTCTCCACCCTCGTCTCACGGGCCACCGGGGTCGAGCTCCCCACCAACAAGGCGATCGTGGGGGCGATGGCGTTCACCCACGAGAGCGGCATCCACGCACACGGGGTCCTCCGTGACGCCAGCACCTATGAGCCGATCATTCCTGAGATGGTGGGGAGAACACGGCGGATCGTGCTCGGCAAGCATTCCGGATCGGCATCGGTGGACGCAGCGCTCAAAGAACTCGGCTACCATCCTGACGGGGCGCAGCTGAAGGAGATTGTCAGGCGTATCAAGGAGCTCGGGGACGAGGGAAAACGGATCACGGACGCCGACGTCATGGCCATCGCCGAGACGGTGATGCAGCTCGAATGCAAGCCGGTCCTGATCATCCACCAGTTCAATGTGGTGAGTGGGAGCAATGTGATGCCCACCGCCTCGGTGACGCTCACGGTCAACGGGGAAGAGGTGACCGGGGCGGGCACCGGCACCGGGCCGGTGGATGCCGCCATCAGGGCTCTGCAGCATTCTGTCTCCTCTGTGGGCGACATTCACCTCGAGGACTACCACGTGGACGCGATCACGGGCGGAACGGAGGCTATGGTCGACGTTACGGTAAAATTAAGTAAGGATGGAAAGATAATTACCTCCAGAGGCGCCCGAACCGACATTATAGCTGCCAGCGTCGAGGCTGTCGTCGCTGGGATGAACAGATTGTTGAGGGAGAAGAATGAAAACAGGAGCGAGAATCCTCGTTGAAAGCCTGCAAAATGAAGGGGTCGAGACGATCTTCGGTTACCCCGGGGGAGTGGTCCTCCCCATCTATGATGAGCTGTATGACTCTCCGATACAGCATATCCTCGTACGCCATGAGCAGGGAGCCATCCATGCTGCCGACGGATATGCGAGAGCCAGCGGCCGTGTAGGCGTATGCATCGCCACCTCGGGTCCTGGTGCCTGCAACCTGGTCACCGGGATTGCGAACGCGTACATGGATTCCGTTCCTGTGGTCGCGATCACCGGGCAGGTGCCGACCGCACTTCTTGGCAATGACGCGTTCCAGGAATCGGATATCACCGGGATCACCCTTCCCATCACCAAGCACAACTACCTCGTGAAAAAGACCGGGGACCTGGGAAGGATCATCAAGGAGGCATTCTATATTGCCCGGACCGGGAGAAACGGGCCGGTGCTGATTGATATCCCCAAGGACGTCAGCACCGACCAGGTGAGCGCCGAAAAGGCCATCCCCGAGACCATCACGCTCAGGGGCTACCAGCCCACCTACCGGGGACACGGCAAGCAGATCGAAAAGGCCCTCGCACTCCTTGCGGAAGCCGAGCGCCCGGTCATCTACGCCGGTGGGGGGGTGATCACATCAGGCGGATCGGCCGCCCTTGTCGCGCTGGCCGAACGCATGCTCATCCCGGTGACCACCACCCTGATGGGCCTCGGGGCGATCCCCTGCGATCACCCCCTCAACCTCGGGATGCTGGGCATGCACGGCACCCAGTATGCCAACTATGCCATCACCGAGTGTGACTTCCTCCTTGCCGTGGGGGTCCGGTTCGATGACCGCGTGACCGGGAAGATCAACACCTTCGCGCCCCACGCCACCATCGTCCATATCGATATCGACCCGGCCGAGATCGGGAAGAACAAGCCGGTCGACGTGCCCATCGTCGGCGATGCGGGCTCCGTCCTCCAGGATATGCTCCGACTGGTCAAGAAGCGGGAGGAGCGTTCTGCCTGGGTGGACCGGATCGCGATGTGGAAGGAGAAGTACCCGCTGGAATACCTGGATGACGGGAGGCTCCACCCCCAGTACATCGTCCGGCAATTGAGCGATCTTATGGACGGCGAAGGAGTGGTGGTGAGCGAGGTCGGCCAGAACCAGATGTGGACCGCACAGCACTACTGTTTCAAAAAGCCCCGCCAGTGGATCACCTCGGGCGGGCTCGGGACGATGGGCTACGGGTTCCCCGCGTCCATCGGTGCCCAGTTCGCGAGGCCCGGCGAGACGGTCTTTGATATCGCCGGCGACGGGAGCTTCCAGATGAATATCCAGGAGCTGGGCACGGTCGCCCATTACCGGGTGCCGGTGAAGATCGCGATCCTGAACAACATGTACCTCGGCATGGTGAGGCAGTGGCAGGAGCTCTTCTTCGACCGGCGGTACTCGTATACCGAACTGCCGTCCGTGGACTTCGTCAGGGTGGCCAATGCCTACGGGATCGAAGGGGAGAGGGTTGATTCCCCGGGAGACGTGCGGAGCGCTCTTGAGCATGCCATCGCACACGAAGGGGCGTACGTCATCGATTTCCGTATTGAGCGGGAGGAGAATGTCTTTCCGATGGTCCCCGCCGGCGCAGCGATCAACGAGATGATCGGGGGGCGGCAGGGATGAAGACGCATACGCTCAGCGTGCTGGTGGAGAACAAGGCAGGGGTCCTCAGCCGGGTATCAGGGCTCTTCTCGCGGCGGGGCTTCAACATCGAGAGCCTTGCGGTCGGCACCTGCGAGGAGCCGGATATGAGCCGGATCACCATCGTGGTGATCGGGGACGATGCCGAGATCGAGCAGGTGAAGAAGCAGCTGAACAAGTTGATCGATGTCATCAAGGTCTCGGATTTCACCTACCGCGACTACGTGGCCCGGGAGATCGCGCTCATCAAGGTCAACGCCGAGTCGGGGATTGAGCGCACCGAGGTGATGCAGATTGCGCAGATCTTCAGGGCCAAGATCATCGACGTGGGTGCCAAGACCGTGGTGCTGGAAGTCACCGGCGATACGGAGAAGATCGATGCCATCGAAGGCCTGCTGCGCCAGTACGGGATCAGGGAGCTGGTCCGTACCGGCAGGATCGCCATCCTCCGCGGTGCAAAAACCGTAAAATCTTCAAAATAATTTTTCTGCGCCTGTGCATGGACCATCAAACAGCGTATATATGAGCGGAGCAAAACTTTTCTTTCTATGATCGTTGGACTGCCAGTCAGTACATTCTCCTCCGTGGTCGGGACTCTCGTCCTCATCTTCATCCTGCTCGCGCTCTGGGGGCTGCGGTTCCGGGAGGTCTCCTGATGGCAGAGCTCGTCTCCGTCGCGGTGGTCATCCTCTACTGCGTGTTCCTCATCCTCATCGGGAGCTGGGCCTCAAGGAAGATCCGCAATACCGAGGATTACATCGTTGCAGGTCGAACGCTCGGGTTCTGGGTCTTCACCATCCTGATCGTCGCTTCCATCTGCAGCGGGATGACCCTCCTCGGGGTGAGCGGGCTCGGGTATTCCCTCGGGTGGCCCACCATCTGGGAGCAGATCTTTGTTCCGCTCTCGGCCTCCTTTGCCATCATCTTCTTCGGGGTGAAGCTCCATTCGGTGGGCACCCGGCAGGGGTACATGACCATCCAGGACTACTTCGCCGATAGGTTCGAGAGCGTACGGACGATGCGGGGGCTCTCGGCCGTTGCCGGTATTACGGTCTCCCTTATCTACCTGGTGGGCCAGTATACCGCGATCTCCATCATCCTTGTCTGGCTCTTTGAGATCCAGCACTGGCAGGCCCTCATCATCGCGGGTGCGGTCATCACTCTCTATACCACCATCGGGGGGCTCTACGCGGTTTCCTGGACCACGATCTTCCAGGGCGGCATCCTGATCTTCGGCGTGCTCCTGATGGCCCCGCTGGTCATCATGGAGGCCGGAGGCCTGACCCATGTCAACGAGGTGCTTGCCGGGATCGATACCACGGCGATGGGGCTTGGGGAGGGGGCTCTCGTGCAGCCCTGGTTCCCGAGCGGATTTGCCGCATTCACCCCCGAATTTCTGGTATCCTTCGCCTTTCTGCTGATCATCGGGCTCGCCTGTGCACCGCACGTGATCAATAATGTGCTTGCCGCAAAGGAATCACGGTACTTCCGCTGGTCGCCCATCATCGCGTTCGGAATCTACGCGGTGGTGATGTTCCTCGTGAAGTTTGCAGGCTTTGCCGGGCGGGCGCTGGTGGAGGAGGGCAAACTGGTACTCCCCGAGACGGTGAACGCCCAGGACTTCATCTTTGTGCACGCGGTAGAGCTCGCTTCCCCGAGCATCCTCGTCTGGGCAATCTTCGGGGTGATCGTGCTGGCCGCGGTGATGTCGACCACCGACCGGCTGATGCTCACCATCGGCACGATGTTTGGGTGGGACGTGTACCGGAACATCCTCCGCCCCGGCGCCACCGACCGGGAGGTGCTGCGGGTCAGCCAGGTCTCGGTGATCATTGCGGCAGCAGGCACCCTCCTTCTCGCCATCAACCCCCCGGAGATGCTCGCGTGGCTTATCTGGATGGGAATCGGAGTGATGCTGGCCACCTTTGCCGTCCCCCTCCTTGCCGGCCTGTACTGGAGGGGAGCGACCACCATGGGAGCGATTGCGAGCATGTCGCTTGGACTGGTGTCTGCAGGAATTTTCGGGTACTGGCACCAGTATGTCTCTCCGCTCCCGGTGCATTTCAGCTTCTATGCCCTCGTTATCTCCTTCCTGGCGATGGTCATCATAAGTTCGCTTACCCCCAAGAACAACCCGGAGATCCTGGACCGGACCCTTACCGGCTGGTACATCCAGCCGAAATGATCGCATACGCCGACCGGGAGGGGATCTTTCGCCCCTCCCGGACCCACCCCGGCGACAGGATATACGCCCTGGATGGAAACAGGCGATCAATTGCTGTGATCCCCTTCAGGGGAAGCTATCCTGATCGGGGGCCGGGGGCAGAGCCCCCGTCAGAGACTCCCTGATTTATGCCGACCGGGGGGAATTGCAATCTTTCTAAACCTGCCCCGCGCACGAGAGCAGAGCCCCTGTCAGGGAATAAAAATGGATTCATTAATTGCGGACCATCGCGAAACTTCATCCCGTGAAATGGGCAGTTCTTGGTGGAGGGCTTACAGGAGTCACCGTAGGACGCCTCCTCCGCGAGCGGGGGGAGGAGGTGGTGATCCTTGAGAAGGAGGGGAGGTGTGGCGGTCTCTGCCGTTCGGTCCGGGTGGACGGCTTCACCTTCGACATCGGAGGCTCGCACATCATCTTCAGCCGGGATACCGCGGTTCTCGAATACATGCAATCGGTCCTCGGAGAGAACAGGGGGGAGCGGAACCGGAACACGAAGATCTTCTACGGCGACCGGTACGTCAAGTATCCTTTCGAAAACGGCTTATCCGAGCTCCCCAGGGAGGACTGCTTCTTCTGCCTAAACGAATTTATCAGGGCCCTCATCTCCGCCGAGAAGGGCATGGTGCCCCCTCCGTCAAATTTCCGTGACTGGATCTACCAGACCTTCGGCAGGGGGATAGCCGAGCTGTACATGGTGCCCTACAATGAGAAGATCTGGAAGTACCCGCCGGAGGAGATGTCCGCCCACTGGGTGGAAGGGCGCGTGCCCCGGCCGCCTGTCGAGGATATCGTGCGGTCCGCGATCGGCATCGAGACAGAGGGCTATACCCACCAGGCTGTCTTCTCCTACCCGATAGAGGGGGGGATAGAGTCTCTGGTCACGAGTATTGCAGAGCCGGTCAGCGACGCCATCCGCACCGGGTTCTGTGTCTCGGAGGTGAGAGAAGAGGACGGGCATTTTGTCATCAGCAACGGGATGGAGGAGATACGGGCAGACCGCCTCATCTCCACCATCCCGGTACCGCACCTCCTCGGGTGCCTGGCAGATGTTCCCGGAGAGGTGAGGGACGCGGCGGCTTGCCTTGTTGCCAACTCCCTCATCTGCGTCTGCATCGGGGTGAAGGGAGAGGTGCCCGGTTATTCCTGGGTATACGTGCCGCAGCATGATATCGGTGTCTTCAACCGGATCTCCTTTCCGTCAAACTACAGCAGGGCGGTGGCACCGGAGGGCCATGCATCCATCCTCGTGGAGATCACCTTCCAGAAGGGTGATGAGATCGGGGAGTGGCCTGACGGGAAAGTGACCCGCCATGCACTCGAAGGGCTCCGCCGCATGGGGGTGATAGGATCAGAAGAGGACGTGGTGCTGACCCACGTCGAACGCCAGCCGTTTGCCTACGTGGTCTACGACCTCGGGTACCAGGAGAATATTCGCACGGTCAGGGAGTTCTGCAGCGCACGGGATATCACGCTCCTTGGCCGGTTCTCCGAGTTTGAGTACCTGAATATGGACGGGGTCATCCGCAGGGTCTTTGATTGGATGGATGAGCTGGAATGAAGGTCAATTTCGTCGTTGAAGACGCCTTTTTCTTCCGTTATATCGGGTGTGCGACCGCGGCGAAGTCCCTCTTTCGCACGCTCTCCTCCCTCTATCCTGAAGAATGGACCTACAATGGGAGGGGGAGGGGATATGACATCGTCCACTGCCATACCTTCGGGCCATTCGCTCTCCTCTTAAAGCGGTGGGGTGGGGGAAGATCGGTGCTTACGGCCCACTCCACACCGAGGACGAATACCGGGAACCTGGCCCTGAGCCGGTTGGTAAACCACTTCTATCCACCCATCTACGGCTCATTCGACCATATCATCACCATCTCGGAGTCCTGCGAAGAGGAGATCCGGGCGATGCTCCCTCCTACTCCGACCACCCTGATACCGAACGGGGTGGACAGGGAATTTTTCCGGGAGGACCCCCAGAGGGGTGCTGCCTTCAGGGAGGAGCTTGGGGTTCCGCCTGATGCACCGATGGTCCTCACCGTTGCGCAGCAGACTCCAAGGAAAGGCATCTATGACTTCCTCGCACTGGGCCGGATGCACCCTGAATGGACTTGGGTCTGGGTGGGAGGTTTCCCGTACGGCATATTCAGCAAGGATTACCTGAAGATCGGGCGGTGCAAGGAGCGGGCAGGCCCAAACACGATCTTTACCGGCTTTGTACCGGACATCATCGGGGCATACAGTGCGGCGGACGTCTTCCTGATGCC